>CAYQMZ010000242.1:0-9687 GCA_964418725.1 uncultured Pirellulaceae bacterium | reverse complement strand
CCGGGAACCCATTGATGTCCATCGTTAACCACTTCCCAACGACCGGGCACCCAGGATCTGCCTTTTGGGATCTTGCGCCAAATTCCGCTAACCCAAATGTAATCCTGCCGTTGTTCGTCCCATGCCCAATATCCAGAGATCCACTCCATGTTCTTCGCTTCGCCTGGCGACGCTGGTGCCAATTCTTCAACTAGGGCTGGAGGCCCCTGCTTCAAAACCTTTGTAGGCGTAGGCGTGAGCTGCAACGGCTCGGCAAAGGCCTCGTGAATCGGGCCACGCTGTACGGGCTCTCCCTGCAACTGCGTCACAGGCAGTGTTGCCGTGGCCGAAGCATCGTCGGCCTTATCAATGGCTGGCTCGATCAACTTCGGACTTCGCTCATCAACAGCCGGACGCGCGGGAACCTGCGGCGGGTCATCACCGGGCTCGACGTCTGCCTGACTCGGATTCTTGGCGTGTTGACCATGAAGCCCAAGCAGGTTGCGAAGATCTTGCTCCGTCAATTGCTTCGAAGGGACCGGCAACTCTTCGGCCGGCGGATTTAAATCCAAAATCTGAGCCTGGATTGGTGCGACATTCACCGCTGACCAAACCGCAGCAATGAACAACAATGAAAGATTGCCCGAGACATTCCGACCAGCCATGATTGTTCCCTCATGCTTCACAGTTAGAGATGTGTTGAACGAGAGCTGACCGGGTGTAGCCGGGCTTTCGAACTGGACTTCCACTGTAGCAAGCGGCAGGCCGGCATAGTGCTAGCGACTCGAGACATATCCGAAACTCTTTTGTGCCAACGGCTTACGCTGTTCGAAGTCTTAGTCTACAAAGAAATTTACGGCTATTTTGTGTCACCAATTTGACTCCGATGGGGTCAATCTGTTGGCAGAACTTTCTCAAATCCGGATATCTGGATCCCCATGAATCGCTGGCAGTTTTGGATCGATGTGGGCGGAACGTTCACGGACTGTATCGCGAAGCCACCGGCGGAACTCGCGCCCAGTGATGCGGAAGGTACGGAATTCTCGCCGAGACTTGTTCAACACAAGACATTGAGCTCAGGTGTCATCAAAGGCGTCGCCGGACCAGACTCCGATCTCGACGGAATTGTGGATCCGCGACGGCAACATGATCCGGACGGCATCTGGGAGGGCCTCACAGTCCGGAGCCGATTGGGGGAGTACCACGTCAATCGATTCGAAGGCGGCATACTTCACCTGCAGCCGATCACCCTCCGCGCCGACGGTCTGACCGCCCAGCGCGGTCACGGACACTACGAAATCCTCAGTCATGCCCCCGCGCCCCTCGTCGCGATTCGCTTCATTCTTGGCATCCCTTGGTCGAAACCACTGCCACCGATCGACGTGCGACTGGGGACGACTCGCGGAACAAACGCGCTACTGACTAGAACCGGAAGCCGGACGGCATTCATTGCAACCCAAGGCTTTCGTGACGTGCTGCGAATCGGCTATCAAGCTCGCTCAGATCTCTTTGCTTTGACGATTCAAAAGCCGGACGAGTTATACGAAACCGTTGTGGAACTAGACGAGCGAATTGATGCTGATGGCAATGTTCAACGCGAGCTAAACGTGGACCAGGTGCGGCGCGAGCTGGAACAACTTTCGGCCGCTGGCATTGAATCGCTGTCGGTTGCCTTGTTGCATTCTTGCAGCAACCCAGCTCACGAGCGCAAGGTTCTTGAGTTGGCGAATGATTTTGGGTTTGCCAACATCAGCCTTTCTCACGAAGTCTCATCGATCAGAAAGCTGGTTCCACGCGGTGACACGACCGTCATTGATGCCTACCTAAACCCAATCTTGGGTGACTATGTAACAGACATTCAAGAAGCACTGCACCCAGACAGCCGACTCGAATTAATGACGTCATCGGGCGGCTTGGTATCGGCTACACACTTCCGCGGGAAAGACAGCATTCTCTCTGGCCCTGCTGGTGGAGCAGTCGGTGTGGCCAATGTGGCAAGGCAGGCGGGCTTTCGTTCCGCTATTGGTTTCGATATGGGCGGAACGTCGACGGACGTAACCCGTTGGTCCGGCGAATTGGAACTGGAGTTCGAGACAGAGAAAGCCGGCGCCCGCGTCACCACCCCGATGGTAGCGATCGAAACCGTCGCGGCCGGTGGAGGTTCCGTTTGCCACTTCGATGGCGTGAAACTGACGGTTGGTCCAGATAGCGCAGGCGCCGATCCCGGACCAGCTTGCTACGGTCGTCGGGGGCCGCTGGCCGTTACCGACATCAATTTCTTCTTGGGAAAGATCCCACCGGCCGCGTTTCCTTTTGATTTGGATCGGGACGCCGTCGAAGAGTTGCTTGACGACCAGTGTCAACAAATACAACGCGAAACGGGCCGCAAGTATTCGACGATCGAGCTGGCCGATGGCTATCTAAGGATCGCCAATACGAATATGGCAGAAGCCATTCGTTGTATCAGTGTCGAACGCGGCGTGGATCCGCGCAACGATGTGTTGGTGGCGTTCGGTGGCGCGGCAGCGCAGCATGCGTGTGCAGTTGCAACTGAGTTGGGAATGAGTCGAATCCTATTGCACCCGAGCGCCGGAATCATGAGCGCTCTGGGAATCGGCCTGGCCGAAGTCACTGGGCACAAAGAACTTGGCATTTACGAGAAACTCCAATCAGTTCAAGATCGAATCGGTGCGATCTTCGAGGAGCTAACAGAGGAGGCCAGGTCAGAGTTGGTCTCCAATTCGACCGACTCAAATATCGAGCCACGGTTCAATTGTTCCCTGGATCTCCGCTTCGTCGGCTTGGACGAACCGATTCAAATCGCGCAACCGCAGGACAACGATTTCCAATCAGCGTACGAAAACGAATTCGAAACGCGCTGCGGCTACCTGCCCAGCGATCGCGAGTTGGAACTAGTCACCGCTCGTGTTACGGCGGTTGCGGCACAGCCTGGTCCGTCGCGTACGAGTGTGCGGATGGAAACGACGGAGCTAGCGCAACACACGAATAGCCAACTCGCCTATTTCGATGCAGTGGGCACGATTACCAAGCACTACGAACGCACCAGCCTTGTACCTGGTGACATCGTGCCTGGCCCAGCGATCATCACCGAGTCAATTTCGACGGTCGTGATTGATCCAGGCTGGCAGGCTGAAGTCTTAAGCGGTGGTGAGCTGCTTGTAACGCACTCCGCCGACTCACCCTCCACAAACAACACAGGGCCATCGACGCAAGAGATTCCGTCGGTCGCCGACCCGGTTGTGCTGGAGGTTTTCAATAAACGTTTCGCTGCGATCGCGACGCAGATGGGATCCACGCTGCGAAAAAATTCGCGCAGCGTGAACGTGAAAGAACGGCTGGACTACAGCTGCGCGATCTTCACTCGTCATGGCGAACTAGTCGTGAACGCCCCACATATTCCTGTACACCTGGGAGCCATGGGAGCGACGGTTCGGCACATTCTAAAGACGATGGAGTTAATGCCGGGGGACGTGGTCATCAGCAATGATCCGTACCACGGTGGATCGCATCTGCCAGACGTGACCGTGGTGACACCTGTCCATGACTCCAGCGGAAAGCTGCGATTCTTCACCGCAAGTCGCGCGCATCACGCCGAGATCGGTGGAATCAGTCCTGGATCGATGCCGGCGTTCTCTAAGAATCTGGCGGAGGAAGGCGTTCTCATTCGCGCCATGAAGTGCGTTGACCAAGGCACTCCCCGCATCGACGAACTCCGATCACTCTTAGGCAGCTCGCCATTCCCATCGCGAGACCCCGATCTGAACGTAGCCGACGTGCAGGCTCAAATTGCTGCCAATCAGCAGGGAGCCCGGAGCCTCTTAGACTTCGTCGCAACGCATTCTTGGCCCTATGTGGCCAAGTACATGGAGTTCATTCAAACCGCTGCCGAGCAAAAAACACGCAGTGCACTGACGCGTTTACCCGATGGACCGCGCCATTTCGAGGACCATCTAGACGACGGATCGGTGATCAAGGTTACCGTCGATGTTCAGGGTGACAGCGCCAAAATAGATTTCACCGGAACCGCATCAGTCTTGCCAGGTAACCTGAACGCCAATCGAGCGATCACGACGGCAGCGATACTCTACTGCCTGCGACTTCTGGTGAATGAAGACATTCCATTGAACGCAGGAGTACTGAAGCCTATCGAATTGACGATCCCCGATTGCTTGCTGAATCCAACGGGACATGACGATCCGAGGCAGTGTCCGGCAATTGTCGGCGGTAATGTGGAGACTTCTCAACGGATCGTCGATGTGATTCTAGGAGCATTCGACATTGCCGCCGCGAGCCAAGGCACTATGAACAACTTCTTGTTCGGTGACGACTCGTTTGGCTACTACGAAACGATCTGCGGCGGTAGCGGAGCCACGTCGTCAGCGGACGGAGCCAGTGCGATCCACACGCACATGACGAACACACGTCTGACTGATCCTGAAGTGTTAGAGGCTCGTTTTCCGGTATTGCTAAGACGTTTTCAGATCCGCAGCGGTTCCGGTGGTCGCGGCGAGTACCGAGGTGGTGACGGTGTTATTCGCGAGCTGGATTTCTTGTCGCCGCTGGTCGTTTCTTTGCTCACGCAACGCCGCGGAGCGTATCCACCGTTTGGCTTGCACGGCGGAGAACCGGGAGAGATCGGTGTGAACGAGATTGTCTTCGCCAATGGAGAGATCAAGCGACTCGACAATGCGACTTCGATCAATGTGAGCCAAGGCGACCGAATTCGAATTCTAACTCCCGGCGGCGGCGGATGGGGAGATTACTCAGGGGCAGATTCCTCGTGATCCCTCACGATCGCGAGTGAACACGTCAGCCACAGCGCATGAAAAACGCCCCTGTGCCCAGTACACAGGAGCGTCCAATCGCGACCCCGCCCCCGCGGACGTCATCGCAAGCAAGTACGGCATTAGCGTCGACGTCGTATCGCCAAACATCCAATTGCGGCGAAGATAACCAGACCAAACGATGAAGGTTCCGGAACCGTCGACACGGTCGTCAGCGTGATGGTGCCCAAGACTTCGCTGCTGGCACCAATAAATCGATCGATCGGCTCGTTGTTGGGATTCACGAACGCATCGAAAAGGTTCACACCATCCGTTCGAGTAACGAGCGAAATGTTGTCCATCTGGTCGTCGGGATCACCGCCATCAGCGTCGGACAATCTCGGAACTAGTCCGAAAGGATCCGCGCCCGTGCCGCCACCTCGAGTGAAGTCTTCTAGCTCGGTTCCAGCGTCGTAGATGCTCTCAATATCGATGCTGATCGATGTACCAGACGCCGCGTTCAGCAGCGAACTGATGTCCAGGCTGTCGCCGCCTGGATTGGCAATAAACCAATCATTGCTGGGCAGAAACATCGAGGCATAGCTGAAGTTGCTGTTCGCATCATCGACGATGACGCTGAAGGACCGAATGCTGGGTCGATTGGTGCCGCCAATCTGACCGTCCGTGTTACCCACGTTCGCGGATGCAGGAGCCTCCGAAAGGAAGAGCATCGGATTGCCGCCTTCCGCCAAAGCTTCAAGGCCATCCGAAGCCATCGTCCCCGGAGTAAACGAACTGAAAGAGCCGTCGTGGAAGACTCCACCAAGCGGCGCAAAACCCGCGCCGGTCGCTCCGAAGTTCACCTCATAGTCCACGCGAATTTCCGTTTGCGCGGTGGCAGCCATCGACAGCGTGAGCAACGCTATCAAGGCCATTAGAGTTCGATAAATCATTTGATTTCCAGTCTGTTGGTTTGTTTGTGGAATGCGTAGTCAGCCAATTGACTGGCTAACGTCAGACTCTTAACGGCGGCGGCGCAACCCTAGCAATCCAAGCGCAGCGAAAGCACACAGAAGGTTAGAACTGGGCTCTGGAACTGGTGCACTCACGGAAACGATTCCTTGCGTGTCGATCGAAGGCAGGAACCCGCTTACTTCTTGAAGAAGTGTCAGCGAGGCATCGTCGATGTCGACCGAGTAAACGCCAATGTTCCCGGAAAGACCTTCCAGTTGATAAAGGAACTCACCGTCGTCACTCACGTCCAGGTCGATGAAGCCGTCCGTCGTTCCGAACACCTCAGGCCCAGTCGTCGCACCATTTGCAAA
Source organism: uncultured Pirellulaceae bacterium (assembly GCA_964418725.1). Taxonomy (GTDB): domain Bacteria; phylum Planctomycetota; class Planctomycetia; order Pirellulales; family Pirellulaceae; genus CAYNJG01. The sequence goes on along the minus strand of CAYQMZ010000242.1, from coordinate 3,599 downwards.
CCCCGAAATGCCTTCTGCCGCCGTCACGTCGATCAGCTCCAAAGTTCCGTCCTCGAGAAGTTCGAAGCTCGAAATCGACGAAGTGATCGCGTTGGACACGTAAAACGTGGTTCCGTCCGCACCGAAATCAATCCAACATGCGGTTAGCTGATTTCCATCAGCAAAAGGACTGGCCGTGGCATCCCCGGTAGCAAAGTCGTCTGTCGTCGTTGTCAATGAACCGTCATCGTTCAATTGATATACGGAAACAGATCCAGACTGCAGCGCTGGCAACGCGGGTGGCGCTCCCTCGGAGTTGAACTCACGTGCTTCCGTCACGACGACGAACTCGTTGCCATTGATGACTGTCGTGTCAAAGTCAATCGCGCTCGCCAAGTTTCGACCTGCTTCATTGCCGACTTGGGTGCCCGTTGCAGCGCCAAGCAAACCAGTGACAGATCCGTCATCGCCCAGCCCAAGAACAGAAATCGAGTTGGCTGCGTTTTCTCCGGGGAGAGCGGCTGATCCAGCAGTGATTGAAGACACAATTAACTTGCTTCCATCAGCAGAGAAACCAACGTCCGCCGGCCGATTGTCCAAGCTGAAAGTCGAATTTGGTAGTGGCGTCAAAATACCATTGTTGTTAATCGAGAAGCCCGTCACATTTCCTTCGTCGTTGGGCTCGCCTCGGGTAGTTCCTGCGACACCCAGCGCCAAGCCGTCACGATCGATGTTCGAAACGAAGACCCGGCCGTTGCTGTACGCCAAACTGTTCGGGCCGATTCCGCCTGAGGAAATCGTGCTTGTTTTCGTGAGTGAGAAATCCGAGTTAATCGCGAAGGAAGTAATCGTATCGCTGCCGGCGTTCACCGTTAGGAGAAAACGATTGTCGTCAGTAGCGATGACTGAGTCGGCGGAAATCAAAGGATCCAAACCTTCACCGCCATCAAACTCCGTAGAGCCAAGGCCACCGGTTGCAAAATTATCGATGAAGGACAACGTGCCGTCTGGATTGCGACCGAATGCCGCAATCGCGTTTCCGTCGAGGGCGTTTGTCGCGGTGTACACACCGCCAAGGAATTGACCATTGGCCGAAGAAGTTACCAACAAGGCTGTGAAAAGAAGAGATAATCGTAGGGGTCGAAACATTGTGAACTCACTGTGAATAGGATGAACAAAAGTAGAGACGGATTCTTCCTTCACTGGCGTTCCTAGTTGCGAGGTTGCTTTGTTCAACACGTGGTTGAATGGGAAAAACAAGTAAGCGGGGCACGAGGTTAGCCGCTGCCATTTCGTGCGGTATGATTCGGATCACAACGCGTTCGAAAAACTCGTAACGGCCTAACGGACGTGAGGCTGCCAGCGAAACCGATGTGAGATCTCACACCGATTGAAACAACTAGGTCTGGTTGTTGACCCGAATCGAGCCATCAGTCAGTCGCGAGATTGTGCCTTCGGCTTCAAGCTTTCGTAGTGCTCGGTAGATTGCTTCATGCGTTAAGTTCAAGTCGTCCGCATAGCTCTTAATCGTTCCTCGCAACGCGATTGGTCGCCAGCGATCATCTGACGTCGCCAAGCTTCGAAGTAAATTCAAAACTCGGCGCTTTGCCTCAGGGATCGCGATGCGTTCGAAGTTCGATCGCAGTTGGTGAAAGCGTCGGCACAGGCAAGAAAAGTACTGCTGGAAGCGTTGGGGGTCGTTTTCCAGTTCTCGAATCAGCGCGTCCCGACAAATGGAAGCGATCACTGTTTCTTCCATGGCAATCGCGGAATATCGGTAGTGGTCATCCAGGAGATGGTCCTCGGAAAACACGTCTCCCGGTATCGCTCGAAAGAGCACAAGAGGTTTCCCATCGTGCGGATATGCAACGATTCGGACCGACCCACGAATGACCTGATAGACTCGTTCAACCGGCGATCCCATCGAAAATAGAACTTCGTCGCGATTGAGCGTGCATTTCAGAATGCTACGGGGCGCGCTCTCGGAAAGTCTTAGCATTACCATTTTCCGTCTCCTCCTCTGCCAACTACTGCCTCTACCTCTTAGAGTTGATTCCGCGACCGTCATCAGACTCGTCAATTGCTGCGGCTCACAAAGAGCAAGCGAATTCTCACTCGGAACCTCAAAATGAAACGTGCCTAGACGGGTGGCGCGCGCACCATCGCGTTCCTCCTTTGGAATTAAGAATCGTGGCGACGTGTTCGAATGAACGTGCCGAGAGGCGGTCGCCAATGGTTCACTTCGGAATGAAGCGTGTTAGGTGTTGACGCTGTGCCAACGGAGCCTTGGTCGTGACACGGCGCCAAATTCTTACAGGTTTCCACGAAACTCGACGTGAGTGTGAGCCAATCGCACTGCGATTCGTTCTTTTCATTTCCTGGGTAAGCGCACCCAGCATCAAAGCGTCTAACGCGTTCGAAGATCTTTAGATCGCCGTCCCTCGCAAACGAGCCTCACCAAGGAATCGAAAATGCCACTTCGTTTTGAGAGTTTGGAAGAACGAGATTTACTCACCGCTAGCCTGGCGACAATCGATACTGCCGGAACGAATAACATCGTCATTGGCGACCAAGTTGCTTTTGCCGCTGCCGGCAGCCAGGGGCTAGTCATCGTTGACCTCGATTCACTCGAAGTGGCAGGCAGAATCGCACCGCCAAACGGCAGCGACACGATCGACGATGTGGCCCTGGCGGCAGATTTGCTGTTCGCTCTCGACGGCAGCCGCCCTGGAAATCTGTCAGTCTTCTCTGTCGAAGATCCGCTCCATCCAACACTCGTCGCGGGACCAGTGGCCGTCGATGTGGGTCCCTTTGCAGGTGTTTCAGCCGCAGAAGGTCGCGTGGTCGTTTCGGGAGGAACCGGGCGAGTGAACGTTCTCACTTTCGACGATTCCGGTCAATTGAGTCGCGAAGTCTCACGCATCGACCTTGGTATCGGCCAACCGGATGTCTTGATTGCCAATGACGGAAACACTGCATTTGTATCGACGGACTTCTCCGGCACGGTGGATGGAGAAACGTTTGGCGTGACCCTGATCGATGTCCCGGAACCGCCGAATCCAGTTTCCATACTGGACCGCGTCGGGATCGCTGGTGCCGGATTTTCTCCGGGCTTTCGTAGTCCAGCGAACTTTCCGGTCGAGCTGGCCCAGCAAGGGAACACCCTGTTTGTCGCTTCACGCAACGGAATTTCTGTATTCGATGTAAGTAATCGACAAGACGCCCGTCAACTCACCGAAATCCCATTGAATGCCAATCCCGTTAGCGTCGATGTCGTAGACGAGCATCTCTTCGTCGTCAGCAATAGCCCGACTCCGATACTCACGATTGTTGATGTAGCAGACCTCAACGCGCCCATCGTTCAGACCATCGAACTGCCCCCGGACGGCGACCCCTTCGGCGTGTCGGCCACTGCCAACCACGTTGCAGTTGCCGATGCTGATTTAGGCGTGCTCGTCTTTTCCACGCCGGCACTGACATCCGCAACTAACACGACGCCCACCGCACCGCCGACAACTCAGCCTGTATTCGGTGATCTTGATGCAGATGGCTTGGTCGCGTTCAGCGATTTCCTCATCCTTTCAACGAATTTCGGTCGAACGGTCGACGGCGTACAGGAT
>CAYQMZ010000241.1:2733-9795 GCA_964418725.1 uncultured Pirellulaceae bacterium | reverse complement strand
CACCAGTCTCCTCTGCGGAGATCGGCGAAAATGAACCGCCACACACGGCCAGCAGGAGGGCTGCTACTAGGATCGATGGAGTTTGCGTATTCATCAGAAGTCTCTGTTTCGTAGTAAAGGCGTCAGCCGTGACTGATGAAGTTGTGAGTTGTACTGCGTGCTTGAAATTGATCTGTGTTGTGTTCCGTAGCACTGCGTCGTCACATCACAATCGCGATGCAAAACTTGCGCTACGGTCGTGCGCTTACACTTCACCCGCCCGCTTGCGGGAGGGTCGAGCCAAAGCGAGGGGAGGGCGAATTCCCAAAAGTTCCATTGGCCTATCCCCCTGAGATCTCGCGAGCTTGTTGAATCATCTGTTGCAGCTGTTGCACCCGCGACGCCTGCCGTGTTTGCTGAGGCAGGCCATTGACCAGTTCGGTGAGCTTTTGCAGTTCGACCGTGCCGCCAAGTGGATCTTCCTTCAATTTTGCCGCCAGCATCGCGGCTGTGGTGGCGACCTTCAATGAAGGCGATGCCTGATCGGTTCGCGGCGCGTCCGGCTGATAAGGGATCGGCCAGCGGTTCTCGACCATCTGCCCACTGGAGAGGTCTTGGAATCGAACTGAGACGGAACCAACGTCGCCTTCGCCGTCTGGCTTGGCTTCGAATTGGTAAACGGCAACTCCTGCCTCGGCGGCCGCCATTTCCGCTGCGTCGACTTTGTCGTTACGAAAGTCTTCTTTATTGAGGCGATGTTTCTCGAACCCAAGCAACTTGTAGTTACCAACGCGATCCGGATTAAACTCGACCTGGACTTTCACGTTCTTGGCTGAAGGACGAAGTGCACCGGCGATCTGTTGGGCAAAGCCATCGTCGGCTGACTCTTCCGAATCCAACAGGTAATAGCGTCCGTCGCCCTTTCGCGTGAGGGCTTCTAAAACCTCGTCGTTCAGTCCGTCGGCACTGATGCCGGCTGCGTCAAACGCAATTCCAGCGTCTCGCATGCTCGACACCATCTTGGAAAGACTCTCCGCGTTCGCATTGCCAAGATTGACGGCTCCATCTGTCAGCAGGACAACACGATTTTGAGCTCCCAGCATTCGTTGTTCGATCGCTTTTTCAAAGCCTAGCTGTAATGCTGCTTCAACGTTGGTTCCGCCCTCACTTGGTAGATTCGAAATCGTCTCGACAAGTTGGTTAGCCGCTGAACCGTTGACTTGATCGGCAATCAACCGCGGTTGCGAAGCGAACGAGTTCAGCGTGACTTGATCAGTCGGTTTGAGCTGCTGAGCCAGCGACTCGAATGCCCGGCGAACTGTCTGTTGTCGATCCGGTCGCTCCATCGAGCCAGAGTTGTCGAGTAAAAATGTTAGCCGCAACGGCGTGTCTGCGGCTCGTCCGGCCGCTGCGGTTCGCATCGAAACCCGCAAAATGTTGCGTTGCTGCAAGAACGGATGCGCCGCCTGCTCGACACAGCATGCGACTTTCTCTTCGCCGCCAGGCATTGGGTCGCCATAGTCGAACGCGTTTACGAACTCTTCGATGCGGATCGACGAAGCATCGGGCCACTGTCCGTTCGACAGCGCCGATTGCGCGAGTTTGAAGGAAACGTCGCCGACATGCAGAGAGATTGTCGAGAATGCCTCGGCAGCCGCATTCTTCTCATTGAGGCCGGTTGGGATCGGCTTCGGCCAGCTAGGGTTAGCGGGCGAAGTTGCCGAGTTCAATGTTATGGGGAAGCCCAATTTCGTCGTAGGTGAACTCTGGCTGTATTTCGTTTCAACCTGACTTTCATTGACGAAATAGCCGAACGTCCGATTTTCGTCCTCTTCGAAACGTCTTTCGTGCAGCATGAACTTCGACGTTCGTTCACCGGCAACTAAGTTGGAGGATAGTTTTTTGTCGGCGACTAAGTTGCCAGTGACTTGCTTGCCAGCAACCTCGTTGCGGCGAATCTCGCTGGCTGGCTCTGCGTAGTTGTTGCCGAACGCTTGGAAGTCGACTGAGTTCGCAGCCTGCGGTTTCGCAGGCAAGCTGTAGCGGGCATTGTCACCGACGCGATTACTACCTGGCTGCTGAAGCGACATGCCTCGTCCGCGAGCCGCTTCATCGGTACCCAACCCGTTGGCGAAATCGTCCATCCAAACGCCATCGACAGCCTCGACAGAATACTCATCCCAAGTCTGCGGCTTATTCGCTGCGTCAGGCATGTTCATCGACTTGGAATTGTCCACTACCGCGAGATCGCCAAGGGTGGGCTGTGGGACCGTCAGGCTTTGCTCGGATTTGCGGCGGCCTAGGTCGGTTCTTCCATTCTGTTGAACTATTGGTTGGCGTTGACCTTGCTCGCCTTGTACAAGTGATTCTTTTAGGGACTCCTCGTTTTCAAGCCGTGATCGGTATCGCCATCCGCCCCGGTCGGTTCCGTCGTTACCAGCAAATCCACTGTAGTTCGGTGCTGCAGCAACTTCTTGGTCGCTCGCGTTGCTGTTCTTGTAGCCGTCTTGATTGCCGTTTGGAGCGTAGGCTCCTCCGTAACCGCCGCCTCCCATGCCGCCGCCGCCCATACCTCCCATGCCTCCCATCATTAGGAGGCTGTCATCTGCTTCCATCGGTTGACCGCTCTGGTCTGCGAAGCCTCCGTTCATCTCGCCATCTGAGGATCCTGCAATTCGTTGTTCTTTGGATTCGACATCAATGGCATCGATCGAAGCACTGTTTGGTTCTCGGCCATACCACTCGTCGTTGCTCCGTGATTCGGCATTCTCGGGTAGCCCGGAACGCAACGGTGTCGATCCCCACGTTGCATCCGAGTTTGGCTGCACCCGAACGACGCCGCCTCGTCGCTGAGGAACGGTTGCCCCTTCGAATGCATAGAAGCTGCTCTCGGACTCGCTTGGTGCCCGCTCGCCAACGGTTGCGTCGGGCCCGCTCGATTCCAAGCCCTTGTTCAGTTTCGACATTTGCGGAGTATCAACGTCCATTGCCCCGTTGACTCCAAAATCGTCTTGAAAGCGGACCGCCGGAGGCTCCGTTGGCCGATCAAGGTCAGACAGTTGTGAAGCTTGGACTCCGCCGGTGGCAGTACGGAATGACATTGAAGGAGCGAGGGATTTTTTGACGGCCGCAAGTTCTTTTTTTGCGCGAGACGAGACTAATGCATCCCTTCGATCGCGAAGATCTCTAACCTGTTCCTGAAAACTTGTCTGGTCCGCCATTACGACTGTGTCGTTCACATGAGGCATAACGCCTGCACTCTCTGTCTGAGGCGTTGCTTGAAACATGCTGACCGAAATGACCATAAGTAACACCGCCGCGGCACCCGCGAGCCCGACATAAAAACGTCGTTTCCAAAACGCATTCAAGACACGATTGAACGATGTCCGGCCGCCCGTTACGTTGCCAGCGAGTGTCGAATTCGAAGTAGATGCCAAAGCTGTTGAGTCGGCGACTGTCTTGCCTGCGAATACGTTCAGCACCGCATCACGTTTCTTGTCGGCCAATTTCCATTCGGCATTAGTTGATGGCATTTCACCTGCGCCGATGTCCGTCAGCAGGCCACTCAACGCGCGGACTTCCTCGCAGTACGCTTTCACGTCAGGACGCTCCATCATCAGACGTTCCAACTCGTCACGTTCAAAGTCGGACGCTTCGCCCAACACGAGCGCAACCAGCCGTGCCTCTAGCTGAGGATCGATTGTGTCTCGATTTTCTTCGTTCATGAGTTACCGTCGATACCGAGAGGTCGAAGTTTGGCTGCCAGCTTTTTTAGGATGTGGTGCAGCCGATAGCCCACGTTGCTCACTGTTAGTCCTGTTTGTTCACTGATCTCGCGATACTTCAGATTTTCGAAGTACTTCAGTTTCACTAACTGCTGATCGATCTCGTCCAGTTCAGTCAACATGTTTCGTAGTGCCGCCGTCATCTCCATCCGTTCCATGGTGACCTCAGGCGTTTCGTGACTCGGGTTGGCTGTATCGTCCGGCTCGCTCCGCAGCACCTCGCGTTTGTTGTCGCGAAGGTAAGTGAACGAGCGGTTGCGGACAGCTCGAAACAGCCAAGCTTTCGGCGAATCGATTTGCTTGAACTGAGCGTGTAGTTTCAGGAAGATTTCTTGCACAATTTCCTCCGCCACCTCTCGGCGTCCTACCAACGAAAATGCATACCGAAGCAGCGCAGATTCCTCCTCCTCAAATAGCGTCCGCAGCGCAGGATCGCTCGCGCACTGATCGCCGGACGTTTTGATTCGGGGCGTCGGTTTCAACATCAACCCAACATCAATTGGAAGCTGTGGCTGGTAGGTTTTTCGTGAAGAACATTCGTCTCATTGTTGTTGACCCGCCAGACGAGGGATTCTTAGAGAAAAATGAAATGTTCTTCGAGATTGTCAAGAAACGGCACAAATGGCCGTTTCAAGTGCGTTACGACGGCTCGCGGGATGCCGAATGATGGGGAGTTGGGAAACGCGGAGGCGCAGAGAACGCTGAGCTTCGAGTGCTCGTGGTTTTCCCGTGTTTAGTGTCCACTATCTGCCAAGTGGACCTAGTTAGTTGAAGCCTAATAGCTTGTGCCTGTGATCCGTAGTCTCCGCGTTCTCTGCGTCTCTGCGTTTATCTTCTACCGTCACCTCACGGGATTTAGAAACGCGGAGGCGCAGAGGACGCTGAGTTTCGAGTGACTGTGGGTTGCCGTGTTTCGTGCTCACAAGCTGACGACTGGATCTAGTTAATTGAAGCCTAATAGCTTGTGCCTGTGGTCCGTAGTCTCCGCGTTCTTTGCGTCTCTGCGTTTCCCTTCTACCGCCACTACAACGGGATCGGCGTTTCGATCGTCAGAATAGCCGATGCAAGCTCGCCGAGGAAAACAAATACCAAAGCGACGTACAGAATACCGGTAGCGCTCTGCGTGTTGGGGATTTTCAGAGTTTCCCAAGTCATCCAGGTCATGCCACCTAAGCCCAGTAGGCCAGCCAGCCATCGCATGGCCGCGCCAGCCCAGTGGAATCCAGAGATGAAGAAGCCCGCTGAAAAGTGAACTCCGAACCCAGCCGCGGCGATTCCTGCGCGAGCGATCAGGGAAACCAACATCAGGCCAATCAACCACCGCAGTGGTTCAAGCTTCATTGATGGCGAGTTCAAGTACCAATGGCCTAACAACATTGCGGCGAAGGTCGAGCCGAGCAGCAGACTGCCGGTGATGACATCCAAAGTCAGCCAGCACCAATGCGGAGCACTTGCGGCGTTTTTGGAGGGATGTGCGAGTAACAGTAACGCCAACATCAGTGCCGAGAGGAGGACCAGCAGTGCGCGTCCTAGCTGCTCCTTCTCGTACAGCCAAAGCACGGATCCGACGTAACTTAACACGGTAACACCAAGCGACAGCCCCAATAAAAGGGTCGGTTGGTCGAATATAGATTGTCGCGAGTACGCAACCAGACTGCCGAAGGTACCCAACCCTAACAACACCCAAAGATGGACTCGAAAAAAGCCGCTGTTGACCTCTTTGGGGGAGGTCAATGCCATGGTCACCGCCAGACCGAGACTCAGGCGGAAGATGAATTGAATCAGGATTTCCCAAAGCACGTTAGAGTCTCTGCCGTCGCTTTCGCGAGCCCTTGAAATTGAGTTTGCTTGCGTTTCCAGCCGGAGATCATAACACTTATTGCTAAACTAGATATGTGTCTCCCACCGTCCAAGATTACTCTGGAATAGCCGACTTATCCGCCACGACACCGCAAGGTCGGCCAAGCCACCTTCACGCAACGCGTCCTCGAATAGCTGCTAACAATGCCTCACATTCTGGTTGTTGAAGACGAAGAGCACCTAGCGACCGGCATCAAATTCAATTTGCAAGCCGAGGGCTACGATGTAACTCACGCCGCCGATGGCAACACGGCGCTGGCGTTGTTCGAAGATGACGCCCCGGGAATCGACTTAGTCATCTTGGATCTGATGCTGCCAGGCATGAGTGGGTATTCCGTGTGCGAGAAGATCCGGGAAAACGGTTTCCAAATTCCTGTGCTTATGCTCAGTGCTCGCACACTCGCTGAAGATCGGACTCGCGGGTTCGACGTTGGTGCTGATCAGTACCTGACGAAACCGTTCGAGCTAGACGAATTACTGAGCCGCGTTAATCGGCTACTCCAAACGGCGGGTACCACCGAACGCACCAAGCGGGCCGCGACATTCCGCTTTGCGAACGTGGTGGTGAAGTTTGAAACGATGGAGTTGGTGGTTGATGGAGAGGTAACTCAGTTGACCGCGCTCGAGATGAAGTTGCTGGAGTACTTCATTCGTAATGAAGGTCGGGTAATCTCGAGGCGAGAACTGCTGGAGAAAGTCTGGGAGAGACCCGGCCATCTCCATACTCGAGCCGTAGATCAGTTCATCCGACGGCTGCGGAAGCTGATTGAGCCCAACCCTAGCAGTCCCATCCACCTCGTCACGCTACGAGATGCTGGATACCGATTTACGGAAGCTCAGCAGGACGCTTGACCGACCGCGTTGGGACTTTGTCCTATATCGGCTCGAAGAACCGCTAGCCACCACCTTTGGGGTGGTGGGTCCACATCGAGTTAGCTACTTTACGATCCAGGCAGGCGCTCGTATGCACGTACGCAACGGCGGAAAAATGCAGCACTTACTGGTTTCAGCTATCACGCTAGGGATATGCGTGTGGTCGGCGATGGCTTGCGGCGAGAACGATGCGCAGCAGACTCGTCGCCCGCATGATTTAGTTCAACGTTCCGAGTCGATCGATACCGAGGCGGACGCAACCGCGAGCATAGAGTTGCTGCGCATGGTTGGGGATGCCGAGCCGTCGCCTGCTGAAGGCAAAATCGCATCGCGTCTCTCTTCTTCGTTGGACGAGCATGCAGTAACTGCTGCCCCAATCGCAGAAGCAAGTTCGAGTCCGTGGCGTTGGGGATGGCTTGCGTTTCTGATGTCGACGTGCGCATTCGCCGCGATGGTTTCGATGCTGCGTCGTCGACGGGTGGAAGTTTTGAATGATCGAACCTTTGCTCAGCTTGCCGCCTCTTACGAAGCCATGGATGTTGGCATCCTGGCGACAGATGCGAAT
>CAYQMZ010000241.1:0-2723 GCA_964418725.1 uncultured Pirellulaceae bacterium | reverse complement strand
CGGAACGCTGGCCACCAACAGGGAGTTTCGTTGACTCACAGGGATCACGTTAGCGCCCAATCAATCGACTGGTAGCCTCGGTGACCAAATCGCGCAAAAGGTAAAAACGCCAGTCGATTTTCGTCGAACGTGGGACTACTGGTCGGAAGACTTAAACGCAGATGGGCAATTGAACGTTGAGTTTAAGTCTGCGAACGTCCGCCATGTGAAGTTGAAAGTTGCCCCCATTCGATCGAGTAACGGAACTCCGATTGGGCGGCTGCTTGTCTTGCACGACGAGACGGAGAAACGTCAAATCGAATCGCAATTGTTGCACTCGAATCGTTTGGAGGCCGTCGGAAGGATGGTGGGAGGTATCGCTCACGATTTCAATAACGTGCTCATGGCGATATCTGCGAATCTAGCGGTAGCACGAGGTGACGAAACGGCGAAAGGGTCGACGGTTCGTCGAGAGCTAATTGCGGCAGAAGAGGCTGCTTACCGTGGTGCAGATACAGTTCGGCAACTCCTGACGTTCTCGACAAAGGCGGGGCTGGCGTTGGAGCCGCATTCTGTCAACACGATCATTGAACGCCTGGCGACCCTGGCCCGACACACGTTCGATGCATCGGTAAAATTTGATCTGGATTTGGACGAGCGTGACCCAATTGCAATGTTTGAAGCCACGGCTTTGGAGCAGGTGCTTCTGAACCTTTACGTCAATGCGAAAGACGCGATGCCCAATGGAGGCTGCGTGACAACCGCGACACGAGTGCAGACTAACGAAGGTACCGACGAAGAAGTCATCCTGATCAGGGTAACGGACGACGGTGTGGGAATTCCGAGTGAGATCGCCGATCAGATCTTCGACCCATTCTTTACAACGAAGGGGCATGAGTTTGGCACAGGGCTCGGCTTGTCGACCTCGTACCGTATCATCGAACAGCATGGCGGCACGTTGGCTTACAAACGCCGCCATCAAGGTGGCAGTGAATTCCAAATCATTTTGCCGCTGTACCAAGGTGACTCACCCAAACCGGTACCTGTCCCGACGATCGAACGAGGCGAAGGGACCGTTCTGGTGGTGGACGACGACGACGTGGTGCGTGCCGTGGCGGAGTCGATTCTGCGTCGACATGGCTATGACACGATATCCGCAGCCAATGGTCGCGAGTGTCTTGATACGCTTACGCAAAACTACAAACGGGACGGTGAACCCGGAGTGGATCTTGTGTTGCTTGACTTGACGATGCCGGGCATGCCAGGCCGTGAGGTCATGCAACGAATCAAAGAAAATTATCCAGGGACGCCGGTGATCCTCTGCAGCGGTTATCTCATTGCCCACAACTATGAGTCTTACGCTGAGCAAGGGCCAAACGCGGAGATCCAAAAGCCGTACTCTGTGGAAGAACTGGTGGCGACCGTGAATCGCGTTATCCAGGGGGTAACGCAGAAGCCCGAATGGCAATCTCAGTAAACTCTTCGCAAGCCTATTCGGCAGTTCAAACGCGTCCGGTATCGACGCCGCCCAACGTTGTTAGCTTCTTTGTTCGTTCCGTCAGCAAATGATCGATTTGAGATTGAGTTTCACTGGACAATTCCCAGTTGCCGGCGGACGCGGTACCCTCGATCTGTTCAGGACTGCGGGCACCAACGATGGCAGCGGTTACTTCATTGCGTCGTAGGGTCCAGGCGATGGCGATTTCAGCAACGGTTCGATCTTGCTCGTTTGCGATATTGCCTAGGGCTTCTGCAAGTTCCAGATTGATGCTCAACTGAGGCTCGGCGAACTTCGGGTCGCGGCTGCGGTGATCGGACTCTGGCAACGCCTCGGCTCGCTGCTTGTCAAACTTTCCGGTCAGTAGTCCTTTGCACATCGGGCTGTAGCAAATCACGCCAATCTGATTTTCACCGCAGTACGGCAAGATTTCGTCTTCGACGCCAGGTGCGATCATGCTGTAAGGCGGCTGCAGCGATGCGACTTCATGAATCGCACCAATACGTTTTAGTTGGCTGACGTTGTGGTTTGAGACACCAATGAATCGGACCTTTCCCTGCTTCTTCAGATCGCACATGGTCGCCCAAGCAGTTTCGATGTCTTCGTCTGGATCCGGCCAATGCATTTGATACAGATCGATTGTTTCCACTTTCAATCGTCGTAGGCTGGCTTCACATTCTGCCACGATGCTGGGGCCCTTGATGTTTCCTGCGACGGATCCGTCGTCTTGAATCACGCGACCAAATTTGGTTGCCACGAACGGCTTGTCGGAGCCCAGTTCTTGTATCGCCTGCCCGACGAGTTCTTCTGATCTTCCGTTGCCGTAGACAGGAGCCGTGTCGATCCAATTGATTCCCAATTCCACGGCCCGTTGAATGGCAGCGATAGCATCGCTCTTGTCCTGTGGGCCCCACCCGAATCGCCAATCTCCACCACCGATGGCCCATGTGCCCAAACCGACACAGGTCAATTCAACGCCGGTTTTGCCTAACTGTTTCGTTTTCATAGCTGTGCCGCTGTGTAGGTGCAAAGAACTCGAGACGCCTGATGGCTTGAAAAACGGTAGCGGGGTGTCGCGAATTCGACAACCACATGGAACGAGCTAGACGTGCCGTCAATGCTTCGCGCCTCGCGTGAGTTCTGGCTGCCGACTAGAATCAAGTTCTCGAAATTCAACGCGCGTATGAGATTCAATCCGAGGACGAAATGCCTTCATTTTTGCGTTTGCTTTGTCTGATTGCCGCAC
>CAYQMZ010000240.1:0-9800 GCA_964418725.1 uncultured Pirellulaceae bacterium | reverse complement strand
GAATGATCGCACCGTAGTTGGTGACTTTCACCGTCACGCCACGCCGATTCTTGAGCGTGTATAGCTTGATGGAATCGAAGTCTTCGACCTGTGCGAAAACCGACGACGTGAAAACAAGGAGAGCGAATAGGGAGATAGCTTTCAATGCACCAATCCTCAGGACTCATCTGCGATTGCCAAGTTGGCCGAGCAGTATAGCAAATCTGAAAGGTGGCGTGTTTGGAGGTGCCGGCCTTGGACTTGGGTCGCCTTGGCTACTCAACCAATCGTCGCGGAACAAACATTTGGATGTCTTGCGTGCTTGGACGCATCAGAATGTGTTGCGCGGTGATTGTCTGAAGGATGTCTTTGTCCGTCAAAGCGTATAGCAATTGAGCGTCCGAGACCGACTTGTCGGGGGCGTGATCGGTAAAGTGCGAACTTAGGTGTTCGTATCGCCTGCACGTTGTCCGATAGATCTCCATGGAGTCGTTGGATTCCGGTTTGTACAGAAGACGATAGTCGTTCGTGGTCACAAGCGGACTTGCATCGCTCTCCGCCCAGCGCAAGGCAAACTTCGTCGGGCTGCGTTCGACGACGACGCGTTGTTGATTCTCAGTTCCAACAAGCGTAATCAAACCTGAAGTGGCCAATTTCGTTTCGCTAAGCATTCGCAAGGCGCCGTCAAAATCTTGCGCGTCCTCAAGCACGCGACGCAGGTGGAGGAGAACGGGATAGCCGGACGTGTTGCTGCTCTCATCCGGTGCAAGAACCGCGTTCAAGACGACAGCGAAATTACTGGACATTCCGGTGACGACACCGACCGAACCGGGCCAGCCCGCATTGGCGAACTTCAATTTGCCACGGGAGAGGTAGCGAACCAGGCAGCTGGATCGAGCCAGCACGTCTTCGGGCCACCAGTCCATATTGCGAGCGACAACCGGACCATCGCTCGTCGCGAGCGCGACTGTTGAGCATCCCAGCGTCGAAAGTGTTAGGTCATACGAAATGTTGGCGAGGACAAGATCACGCCAATCCGCATCGATCAGTTTCGCTAGGGCCACGAACTCGCGGTGAAAGCGATTCCCCGTGCGAATTCGTACGGCATCTGCAAGGTAACGAAGCTGCGCCGGTATCTCGCTAGATACAGCCGCCAGCAGGGCCTCGCCTTTTGGGACGAGATCAGAAGGAAACTCGCGGTACTGATCAGAAAACCTCTGGTCGAGGTCAATAGAATGGGAAGGGCATTCGACCCACGGCAAGTCTGCCATTTTGAATCCGTGCGTGGCGTATCGTGAAAGTGTGGTCCGTCGCAAAAAGACATTGAGTGTTCGACATTGTTCACGAAGTCTTGGCGAAAGTTTGGCCAAAACGAAAAAAGGCAGCCAGAGCATCGTGGCTCTGGCTGCCTAAGTTGTCGTCGATTGTGGCCAAGCAGATTAGAACTCCATCGCCTGGCTCAATTCGTCAAGCTGGTTGTCGTCGAAGCTTGAGAACCCAGATGGAGAACCTGAAGCTGCGGCAAAGGCAGGCTCCTGGTGGCTTCCGGAGTCGTAGCTCGAACTACGACCGTTGCCCAGTTCGAATCCGCTCACCATTTCGTCCAGCTTCTGTGCGTGCGTCAACACTGAGCTGGATGTGCCGGCAAGTTCTTCTGTCTGACTAGCGTTGGATTGAGTCATGTGATCCATCTGAGAAACTGCCTTCGCAACTTGCTCGATGCCCGTCAGCTGCTCTTGAGATGCCGCGGCGATTTCGGCCACGATGTCCGTCACTCGCTTGACCGAATTCACGATCTCACCAAGGGTCTCCCCAGACTTGTTTACAAGTTCCGTACCCTTTTCGACCTTGTTGTTCGAGTCAACGATGAGACTCTTAATCTCTTTGGCCGAAGAAGCACTTCGTTGTGCCAGGTTGCGGACTTCAGCGGCAACAACCGCAAAGCCTCGACCTTGTTCACCGGCACGGGCGGCTTCGACAGCAGCATTCAGGGCGAGAAGATTCGTTTGGAATGCGATCTCGTCGATCGTTGTGATAATGTCCGAAATCTTCTTGGAAGACTCGTTGATTTCACGCATGGCTTGAACCGCGTGACCGACGACCGAACCGCCTTCGGTTGCGACGTCGCGTGATCCGTTGGCAAGTGCTCTAGCCTCTTGGGCGTTCTGGCTGTTTTGCTTAACGGTCGATGTGATCTCTTCCAGGCTGGCGGCAGTCTCTTCTAGTCGAGCGGCCTGCTGCTGTGCACCGTGAGAAATCTCGTCCGCAGCACGCGACATCTCGTTAGACGCAGTGGCGACCGTAGCGGATACGTCGCGTACTTCGCATAGTGCGTCGCGAACTGACGATACGGCTTGTCCCAACGCCGTTGCAACTTGGCCGATGGCGTCGTTGCCCAGATCTGGTACATCCAGTTCGAACGTTCCGTCGGCGACCATGTTGACCAAGCCAAGGACGACGTCGACCTTTTCTTGAGCTTCCTGTGCCAGGCGTACTTGCTCTTCTGACTTTCGGCGATCTTCTTCAGCCTGTTGCTTGATCTTGTTTTCTAGCTCGACTTGCTCGGTGATGACTTCCCAAGAAACCATGGCTCCCAAGTATTCACGATTTTCGTCCAGCACAGGGCTGATCGAGATGTCCAGGTGCTCGCCAGCGACCTGCAGTTTTGTCTGCCATGGAAGCTTGTCCTTGCTTGATGGGATCTGCTGGTTGCCGAATACCGCATTAACGGTTTGCCCGATGACGTTTGATGCGCTGACCGGTAGGTCGAGTTTGCCGAATGTATCCTTTGACGATGTGTTGACGTATTGGATCTGGAAGTCGGCGTCGGCAAACATCATGTTCATTGGGGCCTGTTCAACCATCGAGCTGATTCGTGCCATTTCGCGCTCTTGGCGTCGAACCGAGACAGATAGCCAGTAGGCAAAGCTCACGACACCCAGCGCGAGTGCAACACCAACGAGGAGCATCAGGAACTGACGCGAACTAATCAGTTCCGCAACTTCGGCTTCCGTTGCATCAGCGTTTGCAAGTGTCGTTTGGACGATGGTGTCAACTGACGATCGGTGGACGCCATAAAGGTCGGGGAGTGTCTCTTCTAACAAGTGACGTGCGAACTCTCGGTCGCCGCTTTGCAGTGCCGGAATGAACTGGTCGTCCAGGACGGCAAAGAAGGCTTCCGCTGGAACGCGTGATGTCTCGTTGATTTCGCTCTTTAGTGGTCCGTCAGCGAGGTTGTCTTTCCAGTGCTGCTGGCGGTCCGCATATTCCGCTTTCAACTTTCCGTAGTGCTCGACCAGCGATGCTAGTTGATCGCTGTCGTTCTCGTTGACCATCAAGTACGCGGTCAAATAGGTTTCGACGATGTAGTTTGGAGGCGGTAGGACGTCGGCCAACAGGTCCTTGTTCTGGACCACGCGGTTGTAGTGTTCACCGTGTACCTTGGCAACGTTCAGTGTGGATAGAGCCAGAGTACCGAATGCGACAAAGCCAAGCACGAATACCGCTGATAACAGGGCGAGCTTGCCATTCATGGATGCAGTCAGGCGACGGAAAATGGACATTCAGTTGTCTCCAAAGTCTTAAGCGAGTTCGCGCACATATCACGGCCGTTGGAAGGCCTCCATACTGTGCTTATCGAATCGTCTTTCGCAGACTTGCTAAATTGCGTGCGCTGTTCCGCACTTAATACGCGCAGACACACCGTCATTCGGAGAAACTTGTCTAACCGCCGCCACCGTCATGACTGTCGATGATCCTAGGTGTGGCGCCATGTCGATCGCGGATAAGTTTCGAACACGCACTAAGCCGAAACAACATGAATTTGGTGTAGGGAAGTGCGTATTGCAGACGGTTCGCTGGAGCGTTGCTATTCGCTCTTGTTGTCGGTGACTGTGAGCCAAATTGCATCGAGGCGATACCCAAAGAAGGATGGCGTCAACGCGGTCCTGCGCAGTTGACCGTCGATGGCGGTTGCTCGTATTCTGATTGGGCCGGAAAATGAATCTGCATCCTTCGACTGAAGTTTTAGTGTGACCTTTTGGGCGGAGTCCCCCTCACGTTTTGAGATGGCCGGTGTGCAAGTGACGCCAGGAGGGAGTTGGGTTGCCTCGACGTAGATGTCGCCGATGCCCTCTTTGTTGGTGGTGCGTGTGATCGTGATCGGAACCTCCACTTCTCCGTTATCGGCTATGGTAAAGCTGTCTTTAGCCAATTGCACCGCGAAGTCGTCTTGGGCCGGAGATGCGGTCAGTCGATACACGTGATGCTCGCCGCCGGCACCGTAACGGTCCTGGATTGCCAGCACGTACACCCCCGTTTCTGAGGGGGAGATGGATTGGAGTACATCTTTGTCGGGTCCGGATTCAGGAGACCTGTATACGACCTTTCCACTTGGCGATGTGATTTTGACCTTGGGTACCATCGGCGAATGGAGCGAGACTGATTCTACGGAGATGCTGGTCTTTTCCCCCTTTGCCAGCTGCAATTGGTAAGTCGCGGTTTGTCCAATTGGTAGTTGACCGTCGACGGTGCTGCCCAGCGGACACTCTGCAACGCCTTTCTGTGCAGCGAAGAAGTCAGCCTCTAACACTCGATGAGTTCCCATTGGGATCGAGCACGTTCCCGCCCAGCCTGGTGCATGAACAAATCGAACGCGAGCGTGGCTGTGTTCAGTGAAAGTTGGTGCGTACCGGTAATTGGAGCGAAGGACCGGTAGTTTAGTGTGTGGCGGGATGTTCCAGCCGACAGGGGTAACCGCCGCGGGCGTAACGACGCCAAATTGCATGGTCCGTGCGATCGATGGAATGGTGTGTGAAACGTAGGGGCCAGTGGTAAGTGTGAGGCGATAAACGTAATCTGAACCGCCGTGGAATTGAATGGATTGATTGGGCGTAGCGGGAAACGCGAAGACTCGTATGACGTATTGGCCCTTTTGACGGCATTGAAATACAAGTCGCGGGTCTAGGCCAACTGCGTCATGGTTCTCAGCCAGTACGATCCCGTCTTCTGAAGCGACTTGCAGAATGGCGTCAAGCGGCGAGCCGAATTGTGAGTTCCCGGCAAGTACTGCAACCAGCGTTTGTCCGGCTCGCATCTTCACGCGAAAGCAATCAACGTCGCCTTTCTTGTTGAGCACGCCGTTGATCGTCAGGCGTGCGTCGTTTGGTGGCTTCGCGACCTCGCCAAGTTGCTGCGCTGAAGTTGGCGAATCGTTGGGTTCCGTTTCGGTCGCTTCGGGGAGATTTCCTAAGAGAAACGGAATCGGCGATGTTGCACCGTCCTTGTTATAGAATCGCAGCCAAATTCTGTCGGCGGCAACGTCCTCTGGCACTTCGATCGACAGTTCGCCCTTCTCGGGATGAACCTGGATCTTTCCTGCGGACGCCCAAACGCTGAGGGGCCAGTCGAAGTCACCGTGGCAGGTGACCTTCGCTGTTGCTCCGCGTTGCGCACCTGCTGGAAACAGATGCGTCACCTTCGGCTCTTTCGCGAAGGATAGACTGGCGAATAAGCCTAGCAGCAGCCAGCCCCGAATAGTCAACGGTCTGAGATGAGAAGGGTTCGCCTTGTTCACGACATAATTTCCGCGATTGGTCGCGCGTCGCTAACCAAATGAGTTGGGCGTCCGTTCGTGTTGTAAAGAATCGTGTTTGGATCGATGCCCAGTTTCAGATAGATGCTGGAAACAAGATTTTCCGGTGCGTAGATGTTTTCGATCGCGGCATAGCCCTCCTTGTCGGTGGCTCCAACGACCTGTCCGCCGGGAGTGCCGCAGCCAGCAACAAGCACGGACATGGCACTGGACCAGTGATCGCGTCCTGGCGTTTTGCGATCCGCAAGTGTCGAGATTTTTGGGGTCCGCCCGAATTCGCCCATAACGACGACGAGCGTCGTGTCCAAGAGTCCTCGTTGATCGAGGTCAGTGATCAACGCGGCAACAACGCTTTCCAGTTCACGACCTTGCGTTTTGAATTTTGGGAATATTTCGGAATGATGGTCCCAGCCACCGTCGTTGATGGTGACAAAGGGCACGCCGGCTTCGACCAGCCGCCTTGCGAGGAGTGCACGCTGTCCAAGCGAGTGGTGTCCGTACGATTCTCGTAGGTCATCGGGCTCGCGATCGATTTGGAAAGCCGTCTGTGCAACGTCGGAGTTGATCAGCGAGACGGCTTGCTGGTAGTTTTCGTCTGCTCCAAGTACCGGATCCGCTGTGGCTCGGTCACGAAATCGTTTCATCGTGTCCATCGTCTCACGCAGCTGTCGTCGAGCGAGTGCGCGTCCGTCTTCCAGGATCGTGGGGATTGTCACATCTCGCACTCGGAAGTTCTTGCGATTCGGATCATCTTTGACCACGAACGGAGCGTGCCGTGCACCGAGGAAGTTTGGGCCTCCCGAACGAGTCATCGATGGGAGAGAAAAGTACGGCGGCATGCCGGCCGAGGCTCCCCGCAGTTTTGAGACGACGGAACCCATGCTTGGATGAAAGCTAACATACGCGCCGCAACTGACCGGAATGCGCGTCGGGGCACCGGTCATCATGTAATGATTGCCGGCACCATGGTTGTTCTGGTCGTGGCGAATCGAACGCACGATCGTGAACTTGTCATTGATCGCAGCCAGTTTCTCCATGTTTTCGGAGAAGTGGACGCCAGGCACTTTCGTCGGAATGGATTTGAATTCGCCGCGGATTTCGACGGGAGCCGTTGGCTTAGGGTCGAACGTCTCGAAATGACTCGGGCCTCCGTCAAGCCAGATCAAAATACAGCTCGTCTTCGTCCGGCTCTTTGTCGACTGCTCCGCGGCCATCGACTGTAGTCGAAGTCCGTCAACTAACCCGCAGCCAAGCAGTCCACCGAGTCCAAGCTTCAAGCAGTCTCGGCGTCGGATACCTTCGCAGTTGCGATGTACAGCCATGTTTTTTGCCTCGTGCGTTTTTGACGAAAGTGAGTTTGTGAGTTGTCGTGTCTAATCGATGAACAAGAATTCTGGTGTGTTAAGTAATGCCCAGTACATGTCCTCGATGCTTGCCTGGCGTTGCTTTTCGTCGGCCAAGCTGTCGATCGCCTTCTGCGCCTCTTCGTCGGTCGGTTTGCGACCGTAGACGCGTAGGTAGGTTTCATCAACAATTTGTCGCTCGCTCAAGTCGCTGTCAGCCAGCGTGGCTGGTCGGGCCGAACTGGACGCAAGCTTCTTGTTCAGCATCGGGCTGTTCATCAGATGCAGGATCTGCGGGGTCGTCGAATCTGTTGTGCGTTCGCACGGTGGGTCTTGGTTGGGATCGGGGCGCCCGAACGTATCCAGGAACATGGATGCAGTACGGTGAGTCCAGACCTGCGTCGAACGCGATCCAGTGGGGACTGCTGAAAAACTATCGCTCGTGTTGAGAACGTCATTGATCGCATCCAACAAGACTTCCGCTCGAAGACGCTGGCGGTAATAGCGGGAGAAGTTGTTGACGTCCGTGGCATTGCGTTCGTTTGGCGTTGAACTCAGGCCAAAAACCTTGGAAGTTGCGATCGTGCGAATGAGCTGTTTGATGTCGTAGTCGTTATCACGGAAGTTCTGAGCAAGATAGTCCAGCAGTGGTTGGTTGGTGGCTGGATTCGTGGCCCGTATGTCGTCGATAGGTTCCACGATTCCGCGGCCCATCATTTCGGCCCATACTCGATTGGCCATGACCTGAGCGAAATAGGGATTCGAGGGATCGGTCATCCAGTCCGTCAAAACGTCGCGCGGATCTGTTTCGCCGTCGATATCCAGTGTTTGGCCTGTGAGTGTCTTGGGCTCAACCGGTTCATCTGTTCGTCCGTGCTTTAGCTGCCCCTTGCTCTTGTTGAAGATTAACTCTTCGCCCCCAGAGATCGGAGGAGACAGTCCGCCGTGGTGTCCGACCCGGGCAAAGAAGGCTGCGAAGCCGTAGTAGTCGTCTTGGCTCCAGACTTCAAACGGATGATGGTGGCACTTGGCACACTCCAGTCGCACGCCAAGAAAAAGCTGACTCACTGACGACGCGATCTCAACCGTCGACGGCCGGTCTCGATAAATGACCGTCGCGCCGTTCTTCCAAGTGCTGCCCTTAGCGGTCAGAAGTTCGCGTGCAAACTGATCGTAGGGCATGTTCTCGCGGAATGCCTTGCGAATCCACGAATCGAGCGTCCACACGGCCTTAATGCCAACGCGGTACGGGTTGGGACGCAGCAAATCAGCCCACTTGTTGGCCCAGAAGTCAGCGTACTCGGGCCGTTCGAGCAGTAAATCAATCAGCACTTCACGCTTGTTCGCAGCCTTGCTATCAAGGAACGCACGCGTTTCGTCGGGGGTCGGCAGGCGACCGATGACTCTTAAGTAGGCGCGACGATGAAACGTTGCGTCGCTTGCCGGCTCGGACGGCAGCATATTAAGTGATTGCAGCTTTGCCCAAACAAGCCGGTCGATGGGATGATCTTGTGGCAACGCGTCGTATTCGTCTGGCTCGACTTTGCCCGTTAGCGGAATCGCGACAGAGCATACCGCGATATGGTTCATGTACCGCGCCATGATCGCCGTCTCGCCAGGAATTGGACCAGCCTTGATGACTCCGTCTGTACCTGCAGCGGCGATGGTGGTGTCGTTCGACTGGAATGCACTGCCATCGGTGACGGTTCTTCTGCGGCCATCGGAGTACTCGGCGACGACACGCAGATTGAATTGCTCATGGGGTGCCAGACTCGCCCGAGCCGGTTCGACGACGACTCTTTTCAATTGCGGGGCGTCACCAGGAGTTCGCGGCGCGCCGGCGGCGACCCAAGCAGTGAAGAGTTTGTGAGCCTTGCTGCCGTTAGCGAATCGAGCTCCGCCTCCGTGTGGTACTGTCCCCATCGCCTTTTGAATTAGTAGGCTGCGATCCGGCGCGGCGGGAGATATCCGTCGTCCCTTTGATTGGTGGACCAAGGCGTTGTGGTCGAAATCCGAATCGAAGCCAAGCAGAGACAACGCGAATCCGTTTTGCCCTCGCGACTTGCCGTGGCATGCCCCCGCGTTACAGCCAAAACGTGTTAGCAGCGGTTGTATATCTGCCTCGAATGTGACTTCGTCGGTAAGCGTACCTAGGTTTGCTGTCGACTCAACCGCGGGCACATCGGCAGCGGCACTGTCCGCTGCTTGCGTCGCGGCAATTGCGATGCAAACGATCCAGCAGGCTAGTATTCTTTCGGCTCGCATCGGGGACTCGCGAGGTTATGAGGCGGGTGCCAAGGAGTTGCCGTGTCTGTTCCCAGTCGGCGACCGGCTCTTCACGACCACTGAAGCTCTGTGGCTCGGATGCGATCGTGAAGGCCACTCTTGGCGTGGCTTGATTTTATCGCCGGACGAAGCGGATCGCGAGATCAAGCGTGGTTTTCGGCGATTTTTGCCCGAAAATCAGCTTGCCAACGCGAAAGACTGGTGGCGTGGCTACTGAAATTTCGCGGTAAACCTTAACGCTTCCCATGGCGTTGCCGGCTGGATGGCTTTCGTAGTCATGGCAGGTGCACGCAAAGCACCTCATTTAAGATGAGGCAACGGCAGGTTCAGTTCGACGATGACTGATGGCAGTTTTCCGGCAAGGGCGGTGCGACTGGTTCGCACACTTGAGGTCACCATTCGTCGGTTTTTGGTTACCGCTTTTTACCTTCGGGACGGAATCAGGATAGGGACGATCAATTTCAATCCGCCGTTACACCGTCGCTGCCAACGCGGTCGTCGGTCGAGCGTTACGCAGGGCTGAATGGTTTGCTCGATGCAACGACTCGAGGTTCTCGGATTCGGCGATGGAACGCAGGGCCAGATCGACCCGTGCGCTG
>CAYQMZ010000239.1:1906-9801 GCA_964418725.1 uncultured Pirellulaceae bacterium | reverse complement strand
CACGGACCGCGACATGCTGCGGATTCTTGAACAGCTCTACCAAGAAGACACCGACCCCAGCGAGGCAGTCGCCGCGATTTCTGATGAGGACGCGGCGATGCTAACCGAATCAATGGGCTGGTTCGGGCAGTTGGCTCTCGCACCGGAAGGTTCGGACGAAGCCACCAGAAAAGAAATTTTCGCCGGCTCGCAACTCGTTTTCGGGATCACGATTACCGGATTCATGATGGTACTTGGTGGTGGTTTCCTCGGGCTGGTCGGCTTGGTGGTTCTGATCATCAATGTGGCGAACGGAAATATGGCCCCGCGATTGTCAGTGTGTGCGGCCGACCATCGGCTGTATCTAGAGACGTTCGCAATCTGGAGCGTCGTGATGTTTTCGGGACAGTTCATTGCAAGCATCGTCGCCGCGAACCTCCCGGAGCAGTTTCGACTGTTTCCGATGGCGATTGTATTTTTCGGGACCTTGGCGACGCTGGCGTGGCCGGTATTTTGTGGTGCCAGTTTTTCAGACGTCCGTCGAGACATCGGTTGGACACTTCCGCGTCCGGCTTGGGCAACGCCTTTCTATGGCATCGGTGGCTACATGATGGGATTACCTCTGCTCGCGGTCGGCGTTGTGCTGACCTTTGTGCTGACTTTCCTTTCGGGGCAGATGGCAAACACCGATCCACTGGCGCCTACGAACGGCCCGGCTCACCCAATCGTAATGGAACTCGGTGGCAACTGGCTGGTGATCCTGCAGGTCTTCATACTGGGTTCGATAGCCGCACCGCTTGTCGAAGAAACGATGTTTCGCGGCGTGCTTTATCGCCACCTGCGCGAAGCTTCCCGAAGTCGACGGATGCTGGTGAGTATTATTTTTTCGACGCTGCTGAACTCATTCATCTTCGCAGCAATTCACCCCCAAGGACTCGCGGCGATCCCCGCTCTGATGTCGTTAGCGATCGCGTTTACGATCGCCCGAGAGATGCTGGACTCATTGGTGCCAGCCATGATTATGCATGGATTCTCGAACGGCGTCGCTCTCGCGCTTGGCCTGGTGCTCTTTGGCTGATCCTGTTCGCTCAAAACGTCACGACCTAACGTGACTACGGTTTTCTGCCGAAGAACGACGCCAATAGTACGCCCAACAACACGATTGTGGATGTCCCAACCACGTTCGTCATGTACTTGTGAAGTACGCTGGGCGTCCGCGTGACAATCGTCTGCTCGACGCCCACTTCACCGTTCGACTTCAACAGCAGCTGCATGGGCACGGTGCTACCCAGCGACTTCGGTTTGATGGATAGCCCTTGAGCTTTCGCGATGGGCAGTGTCAGCACGCCATCGACGACAGACAACTCGTCGCCGTCCTCACCCAAGACCTTGATCCCCTTGGGGATACTACGGAGTTCTAGTTCATCAAACTTGATCTCGTCGCCGGATGTTGTTGCCGCAAACAATGCAGTCGGCGACACAGCATCATTGCCTACGTTTTCGCTGCCGCTGCCAGATTCTTGGACTGTTGCGTTCGCCAGTGGAATTGGCTGATTGAGCAATCGCGTTGGCGACAGCGAAACCCACAGAATGACTGCGAGTCCGATCGCCACGGCAACCATCGCGTGCGGATTTCTGGCTCGTTTGGAAATGAGCCCAAGCAGGAAGAGCCCCAACATGCCGCCAGTAAAAATCCCCTGCAGGTTCCACCAAGCGTCAAGCGCACTCCGTACCTGGATCATCGCCAGCGCGGTGAGTGTGCCGGCAAAACCAAATACGAATGTCGACCCGTATAGCACCCGCATCGACTCGCGTTCTTCGGCATTCGGTCGCCAGAATCGTTTGTAGACGTCACACAACACCAGCGTGGCGGAACTATTGAGGCTAGTGTCCATACTGCTCATCGCCGCTGCAAAAATCGCAGCGATCAACAGGCCCGCGAGACCCGCAGGTAGCTTGCTAATGATGAATTGTGGCAAGACTTTGTCACCGATGGCTCCGACAGAAACGGCGTCTTGCTTATCGGCTGCAGACATATCGCCCGGCAGCTGCTCACTTACGCTTGCTTGCACTTGCTGCAAGAAATCAGGATGCGTTTCGGCGTAGCTATACAGCCCGGTTCCAATAAAGAAGAACAATGCTGAGATCACGGGGAACAACAGACAAGCCAGCCAAACGCTGAACTTTGCATCTTTGTCGGACTTCGCGGTGATGTAACGCTGAACGAAGCTTTGGTCGATTCCGAAATTCGTCAGGTTGATGAAGATTCCGTAGACCAACACCATCCAAAATGTTGGGTCGGGTGCAACAAGCGTTCTAGGGTCCAAGGAGAAACTGCCTAGACTGAATTTGTCATTCTGTTTGGCAACCTCCATGAGCTGTGATCCGCCATCTCCCCAAATCAAAATCGCCGCACACAAGAAGGCACCACCAACAAGCACGAAGCTCTGAACAACGTCCGTCCAAATCACGGCTTCGATACCGCCGAGCAGCGTATAGATCGTTACTAGCAGGCCCGTCACAACGATGATCGTGCGAATGTCCCAACCCGTGAGTGGGGCAAGCGCCAAAGCCACTAGATACAAAATCGTCCCAATGCGAGCCAGCTGCGATAGAAGGTAGCTGGCCATTGCATACAGCCGAGCCCACGGGCCGAATCTTTTCTCTAACTGGTAGTAGGCTGAGACGTTTTGCTCGCCACGATAAAGTGGAACGAAATAGCGAACGGCGAAGATTGCTGCGATCGGTAGCGAGAGACCGAAAACCCACGAGTTCCAATTGCCGCTGAACGCCTTCCCCGTGTTCCCGAGGAAACCAATACTGCTGACGTAGGTTCCAAAAACCGACAGCCCAACAGCCCATCCCGGCAAAGAGCGACCGGCTGCCATGAATTCATTCGTGGTACCACTCTTTCGTGCAAACCAGCAGCCAAGCCCGAAAACGCCCAGCATATACACAATCAGCACGATGAAGTCGAAGGTCTGTAACTGCCCGTCCATTGCGAAACCGCCCGTCGCTGTAAGTGGAAACGCGACACGTACGACCGTGTAGTGACGCTGGCGAGCATTCTAACGAATCAGAAAGTTCTCGTGTCGGTCGCCTCAACGCCCGACGGCGAGTAGCGCGTGGTCAGTGATTTTTACACCATGTTTCTGCAGCTTACGCCACGACGAAGTCGCCCCGCAAAGTCGGACATTCCACCATCTCTGTAACTAGTATTGAGTTGGAGGTAACAAGATGAACGGTAGCCGAATGCTCAATGTCGCCTGTGCGATGTTAATTCTTGGACTCATGGCAGCGATCTACTTCGGCGATTCGCCAATCGAGAGTTTTCGACAGGCGGAAACGGCGCCGCGTTCCACGATGGGGATTGCTGCGTTGATTGGTATCGCGTTCGCCTTTGTCGCCGCTCGGCTAACGATTGGTGACGGCCGACGATAAACGGAGTCGTACGGTGTCGTACAGCGGTCAGTGTGAAGCCCTGTCCAAAACTGTTCTTCGCAAGTTAGAAGAGGCCTCTGCCTTCCTCCACTTGCAGTCACGAGAAACGCTCCCCCGCCTTCTGCGTCGCAGGAGCGTGAAATCTTCGTACAAGACTCGGCAGGACCGCTAGATTCTCTGGCGACACCGCTGCCAAAAGCGCTGCCCGCTCAAGACGGTTGCTAACAGCAATCCAACCAATGCCACCGAAGGTTCCGGCACAGAAACGACGTTCATATAGACCGGCCCGTTGCCTGACGGATCTGCCGACCTCATGATCGCATTGGGCAATAGTTCACCATCGTTGTTGAAAATCTGGATCTGCTGCAATATCGCTGTGTTGGAAAAGTCGGCGTCTACCGACGCGTTGAACCCAGCGGCATCCACATGCCCCACATCCAATCTCGCGACAGTGGCTAACTCGAAGTAGACGTCAAACTCCTCACCCGCGAACCAATCCACAACAAACGTTTGCGGTCCGAATACGGCGGGAACTGCACTGTCAACGCTGGGCCCCGCACCGATGCCGCCCTGCTCGTCGATAAACACTTCCAGCGCAGTTCCATCACCTTCGGACGGATTAAAAATCGCTATCGAGGAAAGCTCATTAATCACATAGGCGTCGCCCGAAAGTACCGGATCAAGACTGATCGCCGAGGATCCCGTCACGGCCCACAGGAATTCAACGTATCCCCCGACCTGACCAGGAACTCCCTGAATACACGCCGTGGCAATCAGTCCTGCAACGGCACGCGAAGAAGCGGAAACGTTGTTCCAACCTAAGTCGGTACCGCGAGCATCGATGTTCACTTCCACCTTCGCGCTAGACTTGAGTGCGAACGGATCCAGCGTTAGCGACACGGCATCGAGATTGTAGATCGCGTTGTCTGTGGTGTAGGTACGATCCAAGTTGTCGGGTATAGGCCCCTCGCCATCGGTCAAGGAAGCCAGCCCACCATCTGTCGAAACCTGCTGCTCGAACCGGACTTCAGACTCGGTGAACACTCCGCCACAAACCGGCAATACCTGAAAAGACAAAAACGCAACGCAAGCGCCAGTGAATTGACGAAACGACATAGTGCACCGAGAGGTTGAGGAAGCTGACGCAATCGCAGGACTCCCTATCGTCTGGCACGACGAAGCGGTTTCAAGTTTTGCCATATCTCACGGCAAACAACGCAAACCGCATTTAACCGAGCACAAATTGCATTGTTCGAATTGTTGGTACCCTGAAACGCACAACACCTGCTACCACTTCGGTGCAGGTGTTGATCTTGGCTGCGTTACGTACGAGTGCAGGTCGTCTACAAGCGTTTAGTCTTGGTCACGCAAATTTGCGAGGACGGTATAGTCTTCCAAGGTTGTGGTATCTCCGACAGTTTCTTTACCGCTGGCGATATCCTTCAAGAGTCGACGCATGATCTTTCCGCTTCGCGTTTTCGGCAGGGCCGCCGTAAATCGAATGTCATCAGGCTGCGCGAGCGCACCAATCTCCTTGCGCACGTGCTGCTTCAACTCATTGCGCAGTTCATCACTGGGTTCAACACCACGCAAGGAAACGAACACCGCCACAGCTTCGCCCTTCAATTCGTGCGGACGTCCAACGGCAGCAGCCTCGGCAACGGCAGGATGACTGACCAAAGCACTCTCAATTTCAATCGTGCTTAGGCGGTGCCCAGATACATTGAGCACGTCGTCGATTCGTCCCATGATCCAGTAGTAGCCATCGCTGTCGCAGCGTGCGTTGTCGCCGGCCAAGTAGTTGCCGGGAACTTTGCTCCAGTAGACTTCTTTGTAGCGTTCGTCATCGCCATAGATGCCACGCAACATTCCGGGCCAGGGGTGCGTAATGACAAGCCAACCGCCCTGCCCTGCGTCCACCGGATTTCCCTCCTCGTCAACAATCGCCGGGATGATTCCAGGCAAAGGTTTGGTGCAACTGCCAGGCTTGGTCGGAATCGCACCAGGAAGTGGGCTCATCATGATGCCGCCAGTTTCCGTCTGCCACCACGTATCGACGATCGGACATTTTTCGCTGCCGATCTTTTCGTGATACCACATCCACGCCTCGGGATTGATTCCCTCACCGACGGTTCCTAGCAATCGCAAGCTAGACAGATCGTGCTTGTCGACATGCTCGTCGCCCCATTTGATAAAGGCGCGGATTGCGGTTGGGGCCGTGTAGAAGATCGTGACTTTGTGCTTTTCGACCACATCCCAAAAGCGGTCTTCGGCTGGAAAGTTTGGAGCACCCTCGTACACGACACACTTCGCACCGGCGGCCAATGGACCGTACACGATATAGCTGTGCCCGGTGATCCATCCGCAGTCCGCCGTGCACCAGTAGACGTCGTCATCCTGATGATCGAACACCCACTGAAAGGACTTCTTGGCGTACAGGTTGTAGCCCGCCGTCGTATGCCGAATCCCCTTCGGCTTGCCCGTAGAACCACTGGTGTAAAGGATGAAAAGTGTACTCTCACTATCCAGTGGCGTTGCCGGACAGTCATCGGATGCAGCATCAACCAAGTCATGCCACCAGTGGTCGCGACCTTCCTGCATATCAACGTCGTTGCCAACTCGCTTAAGCACGATGCAGTTTTCGACGGAAGGTGACTTTTCGAGGGCCGCGTCTACGGTCGCCTTCAGCGCAAGCTCTTTGCCTCGTCGCCAACCACCATCCGCGGTCAACTGCAGCTTGGCATTCGCGTCCTTGTTTCGATCAGCGATGGCTTCTGCAGAAAACCCAGCAAAGATCACCGAATGCGGAGCCCCAATGCGTGCACAGGCAAGCATGGCGATGATCAACTCAGGAACCATTGGCATGTAGATAGACACCACATCGCCTTCGCCAATTCCTAGGCTCTTCATGGCGTTGGCGAATTTGCAAACCTGGGTATGCAGCTGCTTATAAGTCAGCGTGAGCTGGTCTCCCGGTTCGCCTTCCCAGACGATCGCGACCTTGTCACCGTTGCCTTCGTCGATGTGTTTGTCCAGACAGTTGTAACTGGCGTTCGTCTTGCCATCGACAAACCACTTGGCGTACGGCTCTTCCCACTCCAGTGTCTTTGAGAAGGGCTCGAACCAATGCAGTTCTTCTTTCGCCAGCTTTTCCCAAAACGCTGGTGGATCTGCCTTCGCTTCGTTCCAAAGTTGCTCATAGGCCTCCACCGATCCGATTCGCGACTTCGAGGCGAATTCTGTAGTTGGAGGGAACAATCGGTCTTCTTGCATTACGGTGTCGATCTGACCGCTTTTGTTATCCGACATAGCTTTTCCTATAGCACGTTGTGAAACGACCTGGACATTCTAAAAACCTGACTTCCACACCGCAATGAACCCAACACGGGCATCGCGAGAACTTTGAGAAGAACAGCCAGCTAGAAAAACCGATTCGACAGTCGGTGCGGAATACTAGAGCCGACCATCACGATCGAGCGTCGCAACGGCGTTTAGCTGCCGTTAGCCAACATAGCAACGAGCACCACAATGGTGATCCCCATCAGCAGAATCGTTAGCTGCAGCCATGAGACATCGGTACGACTGGTGACTTGAGAAGTAACTCGCTTCGACAGCATTTCCTGCGCAGGCCCAACGTCGGTCGCTTTCCGATCTCCGTCACGATCCGCATCATTGGCAGCGGGATCAAGCAAGTGACCAAGGATCCCCTGCACGGCACGTGCATTGAAAGGTCGGTCTTCAGGACTCTTCGCCAACAACTCCTGGATCAACGTGTCGAGCTCCGCCGGACATTCGATACCAAAGTGCGTAACACGAGCCGGTGTCGCATTGAGATGTTGATCAAAAATCTGCGCGAAGTTGTCACCTTGGTACGGGGGATGACCGACCAGCAGTTCGTATAGCAGACAGCCCAACGCGTAGAGATCCACTTGCCCAGTGATTGCCCTTTCTCCGCGAACCAATTCTGGCGCCATGTAGCTGTAGGTACCGACCGTCAAACCGGCTTCGGTCAAATCCTGCATGTGCGTATCACGTGCAATTCCAAAGTCGCCCAGTTTGAGTTCACCGCTTTCCGTAATGAACACGTTGCCCGGCTTTAGATCGCGGTGGATGATGCCGTGGTTGTGTGCGTGCTGCAATGCTGCCGCAATCTGCCGCCCCGTTTCGGCCACTTCACGCCACGACAGCGTTCCGCTCTTTTGCATCAAGTCCTTCAGCGTTCCGCCTTTGATGAATTCCATCAAGTAGAACAACTGACCGTCGTGCCGACCGCCCCCGTAGTAGGCCAGAATGTTGGGATGACTGAGTTTCTCAAGGATGAGCATCTCACGATGAAAACGCGAGACAATCAATTGATTCTCGCCCGAAGTCGGCGACAGAAACTTCACCGCATAGACGTCTTCCGTACCTTTCTTGTTGGCAAGAAAGATCGCTCCGACCGTACCGGTTCCCAACCGTTCGGCTAACTCATAATC
>CAYQMZ010000239.1:0-1896 GCA_964418725.1 uncultured Pirellulaceae bacterium | reverse complement strand
GCATTGGTTATCCGCGAACAGCTTTTACCATTTCCACGAAGACGGTTCGAATGTCATCGCCCGATTCGATCGGTTGCGGATAAGCAATTCGCGAGCCTTTCATTCCTTCTTCGGTTTGAACACGCAGATTAAAACCTAGCCGGTCGACGGCAGTCATCTCGGCATCCGTTGCGTTCAAGCCACTGTAGTGTTTCGCCATTTCGACCATCGAATCACGATGGTCCTCGTTCATATGCTGAATGATACCATCTGCGAAGTCCGCCAAGGGATCCGGCTTGGCCGCCATAAACTCCGAGGGTTGAATCCAGCCCATCACGCCAAACCCACCGACAAAGTAAATGTCTACCAATTTCATCTGGAAGAACTTGAAATCACCGAAGTGCATCCAGTTTTGAGCCGCCGGATTCCGCGTCAGGTAGTTCGTCGCCACCGAACGAATTGCATCCTCCCCCTCGACAAGACGCACTTCGCCCATCAGCGAAATGCGTCCAGCCCCCAGTGGATTCGGTGAATCGGTCGCCTGCGTGATCAATAGGGTGGCATGTGGATCACTGAGGACGTTTCGAGTGTGCATAGCCATCGAACTGATCAGGAACGTGGGCTCGCCCTCCTCACTGAGTCCGTACGGCATGAGCGAGCCAAACGGGAACCCCGGATGCTTGCGAGACATCGTCGACAGCGTGCTGGAGCCACCCTGGTGCGTCAACGTCTTGGCTTTTTCGGCCAGGGTTGGCTCCGGAGTATTGCTGGGCTCGGGGGCACCGTCGGCATGTGTCGATTCTTGGTTAGACACGCAGTCTCTCCTTGTTACTCGTTCAAGTCCGGCGTGTTCGCACAACCGGCGTCGTAACATCTTACGGGCGTCAACGGCAATTTGCATAGCGAGTCGAAGCGTATGGACTCCGTGGCAGCCAAGAAGAGCCGCACTAGTCTCGAAACCAAGTCGCTGATCTCGGGATCGAACATTCAGCCGGCGATGTCTCGCAGGCCTCGGCAATGCTTCGCCCCGACTCGGACACTTCGATTTTTGGCTATTGAGACCTGTTGGGCCGAGAGGCGGCAGAAGATCGCTGATAGTCATTCAACGATGTCAGCAGAAACGCGTAACCGAATCGCCGCGTGTTGTGCTGAAGTGCTCCAAGGGGATTCGTTGGATCCGTCAAGGGATGGCAAGCCAAAGCCCGTAAAAAAACGGGCCTCTCAAAAGAGAGGCCCGTTCGAATTATCGATTGTCGTAACTAACGAACGATGTTAGTTGCCACATGCAGAGCAAGCTGGAGCTCCACCGCTGATGACCTGGCCACCACCGATGACTGCACCTTCGCTGTAAACAGCTCCGCTGCCATAGCCACCGTCGATGACAGTTTCGCCAACAACACCACCGCTCATTGCGCCGTCGCTGTAAACAGCTCCGCCGTCAACGCCAGTTCCGTAAGCAGCACCAGTGCTAACTGCAGCACCCGTGTTGTGCTTGGAACCGTTACGGTTTGAGGAACACGAACGCACTGCTGATAGTTAACAGCACGCTGAACCGTGTAAGGCACCTGAACCGAGTAGTTCTGAACTCGAGTCGTTGGAACCTGCTTGTAGCTCGTAACGTTGTAAGAACGCTGACGAGTTTCAGGAACCATTACGGTGTAGTTAACGTTGCGAGTTCGCTCTTCCGAACGAGTCTTTTGAACGTTGACCGTACGAGTACGAGTCTGAGGAACCATTACGGTGTAAGGAACTTCACGAGTTCGTTGCTCACTCTTCATCGTCGTGTAGTTAACCGTACGACTTCGAGTTTGAGGAACCTGTACCGTGTAAGGCACGCTACGAGTTCGCTGCTCACTCTTCATCGTTGTGAAGTTAACCGTACGAGTCTTCGTTTGAGGAACTTGTACCGTGTAAGGT
>CAYQMZ010000238.1:0-9809 GCA_964418725.1 uncultured Pirellulaceae bacterium | reverse complement strand
CTGCAGGACGCGCCGACGTTTCGCGAGTTCGTGTTTGCTACATTCTCTTCGCGGATCGCCAATTTCGTTTGCCTGCTCCAGGAAGTCGCGTTCAAGAAGCTTGATCGACGGATCGCAAAACATCTTTTAGGACTTACATCGGAGCACGTGACTCACCAAGCCATTGCCTCTGAACTAGGAACCGTTCGCGAAATCGTTAGCCGTATCCTCAAGTCATTCGAGTCCGACGGCATGTTGGAATTGTCACGCAATCGTGTGGCGATACTCGACCGTGGTCGATTGGGAGCGATCGCCGACGGCTAAAGAAAAACGTGCTGGCATTGCGGAGCTTGCCCATCACGCGGACAGCTCAAAGTTAGCGATCACTGGCGACGTTGGCGCAAAGCCTCTCCCTTAACCCATCGTCAACTTCAGTGTGTAGCTAGCTGACCTAGGAGACGACACGGACTTCTCACCCGATCAGCGTTAGCCACCACACATTCGGCATGGACTTTCGTTGTTTCGTCCTCATTGCGTGACGATTGTCACGGACCCTAAGGCTCAACCTCACTAGCCTGAAAATTCTTTCGTCCTGCACTTGAATCGAACTCCATAAAGAACACATGAAGAGCATCATCCTGGCCCTAAGCATCACACTCGTTGCCACACATCTGCACGCCGAGACGTACGAAGTGACCGTCGACATTCTGTGGAACGCGGAAGATCACCCGACCAATTTCCCGATGGGCAACGCACATGTCTCGCCGCTGATCGGGGCATCTCACCGGGAAGTTATGACCGTCTGGGCGCCGGGAGCAACAGCGTCCGCGAACGTCGAAGCTCTAGCGGAAGCAGGCGATCGATCGGGGTTGGAAGCAATGTTCGACGCCAGCCCAAACGTGTTGACGAAATTCGTGCAGCCCAGCCCGACGGACGCGCCGGGGACCATCGGACCATTGAGTTTTGACGTCAACGACGAGTTCCCTTTGGTCAGCTTTGCCACCATGATTGCCCGAGTTCGGACTGGTTCTTCGGCGTCAGCCGATTAGACCTTCGGGAGAATGGTGAATTCGTCGATAGCCTGACGGTTGATCTTTTTACGTACGACGCCGGAACCGAAAACGGAACGATGTTCGATCCAAACAACATGCCGACGATGCCGCAAGGCACGATTGAGCTGGTTGATCAGATGGCTTACTTCGGTGGAGTTTCGCCAGTCGGAAGAGCCACGTTTACTCAAGTCGTTCCCGAGCCAAGCTCGACGGTTCTTGTAGCATTTGGCTTGCTGAGTCTGGGTGTCCTTCGCCGACGTCGGTAAACCAACACACACTCGCCTTGTTTTCGGCTCGATTCGCGGTATTTTCACCGTCGCCACCGAGCGATCGGCCGAAGTGTTGCTAGTATTTGAAGTGTTCAAACGCACCGCTTCTATGTTGTCGGTAGTAGTAAACTACGGCGACGCAGACGTGCCTCACTCGGAAAAGGAATGAAAATGAAAGCACGACGAAGCAAGGCTGCGTTCTTTGTCTTCCCGCTTTGCTGGTTGGCAATCGCCTCATCTGCACTGGCGATTCTGCCGCCCGAACTGACCGAGGACTTTTTCGTCAGCGACTTCAATCACGATCGCGTCGCGGTTTACGATGAAGTTGGTGGCTTTGTCAGTGACTTCACAGCGGACGGACTAAATGGGCCTCGAGGTATCGTTGTCGACCCGAACGGCAGCGTTTTCGTGGCCAGTGAGCTCAGCAATGAGATCCTCATGTTCGACACCGATGGTGTGCTGGAGGGGCGGTTCACGCATAGCGACTTGGCACGCCCAACTGGCATGGCGTTGCACGACGGTGAGTTATACGTATCCAGTTTTGCTGGCGACGAGATTGTTGTTTTCGGTGCGGATGGTACCTACAGCCGAAGTTTCACGGGCGGCGGACTGAACGGTCCGAACTGCGTTGCCTTTGATTCTGAGGGCAACATCTACGTCGCAAGTGCCATCACGGCGGAAGTCATCAAATTCGATCAGAACGAAGAGTTCGTGACCTCGTTCACCGGCGGTGGACTCAGTAGCCCGATGGGAATCGCACGCGACGAAAACGACGTCCTGTACGTGGCTGGCGGTGGTTCGAGCAACATCGTCAAGTTTGATACCGATGGCAACTTCTTGGGACAAATACGTCATCCCGATCTCAGCGGTCCCCAGGGAGTCGCGTTCGACGATCGCGGACACATTTTCTCGTCGTCATTCTTTAAAGACAATATCGTCGAGTTCAATGCGGAGGGCGACTATGTCCAGACCATCACCGCAGGCGGATTGGACATCCCAAGAAGCATCGCGTTCATTCCTACAATTGAAGATTTGTTAGGTGATTTCGACGGTGACGGCGTACTGGACGCCGCGGACATTGATTTGCTGAGCCAGGCAGTGCTGACGAACGCAATCAATGGCGCGTTTGACCTGACTGGCGATGGAATCCTGTCGGCAGAAGATCGCACATTTTGGGTGCAGCAGATTGCTGAAACCAGTTTTGGGGATGCGAACCTCAACGGCACGGTCGTGTTCGCCGACTTTCTCGCGGTGTCTCGCAACTTCGGCAACGAGGGTGGTTGGGCGTCAGGCGACTTCGACGGGAACGGAGAAATCGGTTTTCCTGACTTCCTTCAACTGTCTCGCAACTTTGGTCAATCCACGGCAGCTGAAGCCATTTCCGTTCCAGAGCCTACAACGCAGCCATCGTCACTGTTCGCAGTAGTCATTGCAGTGCTTTCACTATTTCGTCACAGACACAGATGATCTGACAGCCGGGCTTGTGCCCTAACAGCACTTGCCGGCTTCTGTTGTGTGGCACGTAGCGCAAAACGCTACGACTCTCAGTCACTTCCGAATTTCCGCATGTTCTGACTTCGATAGGAACGAGGAGTCAATCCGATGTGCGTGCGGAACTGACGAGAGAAATAGTTGCTGTCGTTGAAGCCAACGCTCATCGCGATGTCGGTTACGCTACGATCGGTCTGCTGCAGCAATCGGCATGCATGCCGGATTCTCAGTTGAATCAGATACTTGATCGGCGAGCAATCCATTGCAGCTTCGAACGTTCTTATGAAGTTGCGTCTCGACATCCCAGATATTTGGACCAATTCGTCGATCGTGAGTGGATCTGCGTAGTAGCGTTCGATATGCGAAATGGCTTCGGCGATTCTTAGCAGTGCCTTGCTGTGCGGATCTCGCGACTGGCTATAGCAACGCGACAGGAACGTAAACAACTGCAATAGCGTCGTCGTCGACATGACGCCGAAGCCGGGGCCTCTCGCAGAAAGCTCTATCTCCAGTTGATCCACCAATCGCAACGCGTCAATAAGTTCTGCGGGCGATAGCTGAAGACGACTATTGAACTTGTGTCGTTTTCGCCAAGCCGGTTCTAGCGTGAAGAGCGCATGATAACCGGGCAGCGAGTTTAGATCGCTGAAGGTCATTGGAAGCTCGTTCGCGTCAAACAAGACGTTGATCAACCGAAGATCTTCCATGTTCAAGTAATCGTGAGGTCGGTCACCTCCAATCACAAACGTGTCACCAGTGGAAAGCTCGTAGGAATCTTCACCGGTGATATGAAGCCCCTTGCCCCCCGTGATGATGACAACTTCAGCAAACTCATGCGAATGCAAACCGAAGGGTTCTTGAGGATCGCGACGAGCCACGACAATCGGAAAACCGTCCTCATGAAACCAGTCTTGTTTCTTCAGTTTTCGAATCATGCGAGACCTCAAAACTGGAATTTTGCCGCGAAAAGCTAGTTTTTGCGACACAACCATTTTGGCACTATTGTGCTGATGCTTGACGCAATCGTCAAGGTTTTGCGAAAGCAATGCACCTAATCTGGGAGAGGTTTCAATTCGGAACAAGCCGCGCCCCCCCGCGGCCGCTACGTCAGATACTCGGATACAGACCATGAAGAACACAGGTAATGTCGAAAAGGCTTTTCAACTCGCTTGTGAACGGTTCGAGGAGTTCGGGGTAGACGCAACTGTTGCCATCAGCCAACTACGCAACGTTGAGATTTCGATCCATTGTTGGCAAGGCGATGACGTTGCGGGCTTCGAAGGAAACCATGGTGCACTCGGCAATGGACTTGCCGTAACCGGGAATTACCCTGGTCGTGCGCGTACTATCGACGAACTACAAAGCGATCTGCAGTTCGCTTTCACGCTGATCCCCGGCAGACATCGGCTTAACCTGCACGCGTTGTATGGCGAGTTTAACCCCGGGACCGAGCGCAACGACATCTCGATCGATCACTTTCGCGGCTGGATTGACTGGTCACGGCAGCAGCGTGTGAGTCTCGATTTTAATCCCAGCTTCTTCTCACACCCGAAAGCCGCGGACGGTTTCACGCTCGCTCATCCAGATTCTGCCATTCGCCAGTTTTGGATTGAACACGGCATTGCCAGCCGATCGATCGCGGCAGCGATGGGAGAAGCTCAGGGCAACCCATGCGTCAATAACTTCTGGGTGCCAGACGGCTACAAAGACACACCGGCAGATCGCAAAGCACCGAGAGAACGATTGGCTGCGTCGCTCGATACGATTTTCGCCGAACAGCTCCCCAAGCAAGACACAGTGGACTCCGTCGAGTGCAAGTTATTTGGCATTGGGAGTGAAAGCTACGTCGTCGGATCGCACGAGTTCTATCTGGGGTATGCGATTTCAAGGAACAAGCTGCTTTGCCTCGATGCCGGGCACTTCCACCCTACGGAAACGATATCGGACAAGATTTCATCGACGTTGATGTACGTGCCGCAGCTATTACTGCATGTAAGTCGAGGCGTCCGCTGGGATAGTGATCACGTCGTCACGTACAGCGATGAACTGCAGGCAATCACAAGAGAGGTCGTGCGTGGAGGCTATCTTGATCGAGTCCAAATTGGTTTAGATTTCTTCGACGCGAGTATCAATCGAGTCGCCGCCTGGACCATCGGAACTCGAAACACGTTAAAGGCTTTGCTGGCAGCTTTACTTGAACCCACTGACCTACTTCAAGAGTACGAAAGAGCGGGAGATCTGACTGCTCGACTGGCACTGATGGAAGAGCAAAAGTCGTTACCGCTTGGCGCAGTCTGGGATTACTACTGCGACTTGGTCGGGGCGCCCATCGGAGCTGAATGGTTGGACCAAGTTCGGCACTATGAGAACACGGTCCTCTCGAAACGACTTGACGACTGCGTCACCGCATAGCGAATCAAAAGTCCACTTAGTGACGCGTCAGTATGGAATTCCCTCATCGTTGCGTTTGCCGCGAGTCCACCATGCCTCTACGAATATCCGTTCCATTTGCCTTGCTTGCGATTGCATGCAGTGTTGCTTTCGCACAAGAGTCATCCATCGTTTCCATCACTAGACCTCAACCGGAAACGAGTGCCGACGCCGGATTTGCAGAGCTTCTCGATCGCGGCTACACGCCCCTGTTCAATGGAAAAGACTTAACCGGTTGGCGCAACCCGTATCCGTACGGCGATGCCAAAGTTGTGGACGGCGAGATTCACCTGCTGGCCGACAAGAAATTTTTTCTCGTCACAGACAAGAAGTACTCCGACTTTCGCCTGAGTGTTGATATCCACTTGCCGGACGGCCCTGCGAATTCCGGAGTGATGTTTCGTTGCCAAGTCGACGAAGAGGGAAAGAAAAAGGTGTTTGGATATCAGGCTGAATGCGACGGTTCCGATCGTCGGTGGTCTGGTGGTTTGTATGACGAAAGTCGTCGCGGCTGGGTTTGGCCGAGCACCAAAGGACGATCCACGGATCAGTTTTTGCAGCACGAAAGTGAGTCGAAAGCTTTCTTCGCCACCCCTCAGGTACGTGACGCACTCAATCGAAATGGATGGAACCGCTATGTCATTACGTGCGTCAAGGATCTGATCACGATTGAACTAAACGGTACGCAAACAGTTCGCTTTCGAGACCCGACGGACGCAAGCGGCTTTATCGGAATCCAGCACCACGGCGAAAAAGGGCAGACGTACCGATTCCGCAATCTGTTTATAAAGGAACTGCCACAGGTCCCCGCTGCTGAACACTGTGTTTTGACAGAGCAGGAACCCGTTTCGATCGAACGAGTAGACGACAACGTTACGCTGATTGATTTCGGCAAAGTTGCCTTCGGAAACATCGCCATGCCGATTCCTGAAGGGAAAGGAAAGGCCCAGATTCACTTTGGTGAGAAACTGAAGGACGGACGTATTGACCGCATGCCACCCGGAACAGTTCGCTACGGCATGACAGCCATTCGCCTTGGGCAGCAGCGAGGAAACTGGATCGTTCCCGCTCCGGTCATTGAACGTAACGTCGAACAGGCGGGGCTGATGTATGCGAATCCTCCTGCAGTTTTAACCCCAGCTGCATGGCGTTCAGTCATCCCATTTCGTTGGGTCGAAATCGAAGGCTTGGAAGAAGACTTTGCCTATGAGCTGATTCGGCGCAGAGCAGCAAGCTCGAAGAACTGGAACGACGAGGCGAGTTCGTTCGAATGCTCGGATCCAACACTGAATCGCATCTGGGAGTTGTGCAAGTACAGCATCAAGGCCACCACGTTTGCTGGTGTCTATGTCGATGGTGATCGCGAGCGAATTCCGTATGAAGCCGACGCCTACCTGAACCAACTTAGCCATTACACAACCGACGCCGACGTAACCATGGCTGCTCGAACGTTCGACTGGTTGATGGAGAACGGAACCTGGCCCAGTGAATGGGCGCCGCACATGGTATTCATGGCGTACGCAGAATGGATGTACTCGGGTGACAGCCAATGGCTGCAACATCGATACGAATCGCTGAAGGGCAAGACGCTTATCCACCGCACTGCCCCTGATGGACTTGTCCGCAGCGCAGAAATTGATCGCACTCGCCACGACATCGTCGATTGGCCAAAAGGTGAGAGGGACGGCTTCGTCTTCACGGAAATCAACACAGTCGTCAATGCGTTCCACATCAGGGCCCTGGAACAAATGTCCGAGATGGCTCGTGCAGTCGGTAAAGAAACGGACGCCGATGCCTTCGAAACTCGTGCCAACCAAGCCAAAGCCGCATTCCAAGCGAAATTGTTCGACAATAATCGAGGCATCTACCGTGATGGCGTGGGAACCGACCACAGCAGCGTGCACGCCAACTTCTTTCCACTCGCGTTTGGTTTAGTTCCCCAGGACAAACGCAATGGCGTGCTGGATTGGCTGGATGCGAAAGAGATGCAATGCAGCGTCTACGCGGCTCAATACTTTCTGGAAGGTCTATTCGCGCACGGCAAAGACAAGAAAGCTCTCGATCTGATCTTGGCCGATGGTGACCGAAGCTGGAAACACATGGTCAACAGCGGCACTACGATCACTTGGGAGGCGTGGGGCATGAAGTACAAGACAAATCAAGATTGGAACCACGCGTGGGGTGCAGCGCCCGCGAACCTGCTGCCCCGATTCGTATTGGGAGCACAAGCCGCTGCGCCAGGTTGGACCGAAGCAGTGATTCGCCCCAGCCTGGGTGAATTGAAGTTCGCCCGCGGCAAGGTGCCCACACCGCAAGGACCGATCACTATCGACTGGAGCAACAATCCATCGTTCACTTTTTCCTTGAATCTCCCCCCAGGCATGTCCGCCAGAGTCGAGCTGCCGACAGTCGCGAAAGCGGCCAATTCAGCTGACTCTGCGGGCGTGTTTGTTGACGGCAAAGCAGTTCCAGCAACGAAAGTTGGAGAACGGTGGGTCTTGGACGGACTCGTGACAGGAGCGGTTGAGTTCCAAGTCAGGTAACGATGCATTCTTGCCGGGGAACGCGTTTACGCTGTCGCCGCAAATCCCCTAGATGCGGTTTGCCTCTCCTCTTTCCTACTGCCTGACGGTTCGTGATCTGAGAACTGAAACAGAACGACATGTGGCACTATTGTGCTGGCACTTGGCACAATGCTTAAGGTTTTGTGCTCTAATCTGTCTAGCGTTAGTAAAGCGGTCGAAATCTAGCACAGTGGTCGTTGGACATCGGACAATTCGTTTCTAACGATTTCACATGGTCCCTCGTTCTCCCATTCTGTTCGGACTAGGAAATGAATTCTCGAACCAAACAGTCTTCCGGATTCACATTAGTTGAATTACTCGTCGTCATCGCAATCATTGCAATGCTCGTCACGTTACTGCTACCGGCAGTACAGGCTGCGAGGGAAGCGGCACGCAAAACTCAGTGCGTGAATATGCTGAAGCAGTGGAGCCTTTCGATGCATTTGCATCATGACGCTTTGGGGCAACTGCCAGCGGGCGCTCGAAACAACCCTCGACAAACTTGGGTCATGTTTTTGTGGCCCTACATTGAAGAAACAGGGCTCAATTCTGCCAACAACGTTAAGGAGCACTTCTATCGGCCTCCAGCAACGATTGGCGGTACGCTGAATGGCCTAACGGGACAGTTTGTCTCGCTCTACTATTGCGCGAGCGACATTGGCACAGATCAGACGCAAGGAAACTATCAGCGTCGCCGTGGTAACTATGTCGTGAATTGGGGAAACTCGAAATACGGACAAAATCCAGAGCCAGCCGGGAAGGCTCCGTTTTCACACATCGACGGAAACAGATCGACACCACGAACGACTAGTTTCAAGAAAATCACGGACGGCACATCAAAGACGGTGATGATGTCTGAAGTGTTGAAGGCATGGAGCCCGGACGATAACGATTGGCGAGGTGACATCCACAACGACGATGGCGTCTTTCGATTTCACACGTTACTTGGACCGAATTCCTCGTCGCCAGACATCATCCAAAATGGCTGGTTCCAAGAGACTAACGACCCGCTGATGCCGGCGGTTGCGGGTGCTCGGACTGCACAGGTGACAGCCGCCCGCAGTCGACATCCCGGCGGCGTTAATGCAGCCTTCTGTGACGGGTCGCTCCGATTCATCACAAACGATGTTGCCTTCGACGTATATCAGGCAATGGGAACCATGAACGGCCAAGAGGTTGCGGCTCAAGAGTAGCTGTGTGTTCACAAAAGAATTGGGGAAAACCAGTGATACGTCTTCTAGCCATCTCGTTGGCACTTTTCTGCCTTGGATGTACTGATCCAACAATCGGGATCGTCAGTGGAACCATTACAGTAGATGGCGAGCCTGCCGACGGCGCGATCAGCTTTGTGCCGACCGATGGAAAGAAAGGTCCTACGGGTGGCAAAGTGACCGCCGGGCAGTACGAAGTCACGGTACCTGTTGGCGAAGCTAAGGTCGAAATTCGAGTGCCCAAAATCGTAGGGCAAACTCGTATCTACAACACCAAGGACAGCCCCGTTCAGGACGTCATGGAAGAGTCGTTGCCCAAGAAATTCAACGATGAAACCGAATTGGTCTACGACGTTCCTGCAGGTGCCTCGAGCAAAAACTTCGATTTGAGCAGCGGAACGTCGAAGTAAGCTGGGTGCGCCAGACGTCGCTTAATCGTTCCATTGTTCGCAGCTTAGTTCGCCGGTCTGACCAGCTAACCTCTGACGATCAATGCCACACTCTCGTGGACGCCGATTCCAAGCATTCTTCTGCACTGCGAAAGAAGTTCTACGAATGGGCGGATATGGACCATGGATATTCGCTACATCGAAAGCCTTATCTGCGTTGCTGATCTTGGTTCAATTTCTCAGGCTGCGACCGCTCAAGGCCTGACGCCTGCT
Organism: uncultured Pirellulaceae bacterium; assembly: GCA_964418725.1. Taxonomy (GTDB): domain Bacteria; phylum Planctomycetota; class Planctomycetia; order Pirellulales; family Pirellulaceae; genus CAYNJG01. The sequence continues at coordinate 151 of CAYQMZ010000238.1, read as the reverse complement.
GCAATCGGACAGCGCATCGCTAGTCTGGAAAAACACTTCGGCGTATTGCTGCTTGATCGTACGTCCCATCGGGCCACTCCAACCCCGGCATGTCTACAGCTACCAAAGCGATCACGATGGAGAATTAGCTAACAGCTGCTGCTAAGCAATT
>CAYQMZ010000237.1:4618-9812 GCA_964418725.1 uncultured Pirellulaceae bacterium | reverse complement strand
AGTACTCATCGTTATCGGCGACGCTGCCGAGACTTTGGACACGATGTATCCGTACTACCGACTTGTGGAAGCCGGTTTTCAGCCGGTGGTGGCGGCTCCGGAAAAGCGGAAGTACCAGATGGTTTTGCACGAGGTCAAACCAGGCTGGACGATCACCAAAGAATGGGAAGGCTACACATTGGACGCGGACATCGCGTTCAAAGATGTTCAGCCGGAAGAGTACGCTGGGATCATGTTCTCAGGGGGCCGAGCCCCAGAGTACATTCGCTATGACGAAGACTTGGTCCGCATCACGAAGCACTTCTTTGCGGAAAATAAACCTATCGCGTGCGTCTGCCACGGTGTCGAAATTCCTTCGTACGCGGACTGCGTTCGCGGAAGACGGATGGCCACAGTTCCGAAATGTAAGTTCGATTTAGAAGTTTGCGGCGGGATCTTCGTTGATGAACCGTGTGTGATCGACGGTAATCTCGTGAGTGGTCGTACTTTCCATGACAACGGGCACTATATCGGTCCGTGGATTGGAATGTTGGTTAACGCCGACTGATTCGTTCACAGCCGGTTCTAAGCCATTGCCGCAGCGACACGACGCTTTATGTCTGCAACAAGATCACCGTTTAGCGGACCGGCGGCAATGGCTGCCAGGTTTTCGGCCATGTGAGCCGGATTGCATGTGCCAACGATGGTGGTGCCGAAATGTGGGTGGCTAAGCGTATAACGCAAGATAAGTTCAGCCTTTGTCATTTCCTCGGACACAAGCTCATCTAGTTTGGCGTCCTTCCAAATGTCGTTTAGGGCCGGACGTTCGATTTCGGCGTCGGGACCCCCGTGGGCGATGCCACCGCGGATGATGATGCCGGCTCCAGTTGCGGCGGCCTGTGAAATTATGTCTTCGTGTTGTGGTGCCAGGCACGAGTAGGGGATTTGAAATGTGTCGAAGACACCAAGCTGGATCAGATCTGGAAGGTGAGGCAGCTTATTGGAAGACCCAATGAACCGTACCGTTCCCTCAGACTGGAAGTCCTTCAGCAAATCGACTAGCCCAGCTTCTTGTAGTTCCTCTGCCGTACCGCCGTGAAACTGAAGTAAGTCCAAGTGGTCTGTTCGAAGTCGCATAAGGCTTGTCTCCAAGTTGCGACGAACGGTGTCTGGCGTCCAAGTATGCTTGATCTCGATGTGGTCGGCGTGCTGTTGGTAGTCGCAGCCACACTTCGTTGCTAAGTAGAATTCGTCGCGTCGTGAACCAATGAAACGTCCGATGCGTTCTTCGCTGGCACCGTAGTCGGGTGAAGTGTCGATGAAGTTGATGCCAACATCGAGTACGTGGTTCAGGAATTGCTCTGCGGAATCATCGTCGACAACGCGAACGCCCCAAGTATTAGGTCCGCGAAGGCCCATACTGCCGTAGCCTAGTTGGGTGACTTCAAGATCGGTTCGTCCTAACTTGCGTTTGATCATGGGAAGCGTCTGTCTTCGTTGTGTGCAGAGTCGGCTAACGTTGGACTTGCGTCGGCTGCGGAGCTAAATCTGTTCGATGTGGATTCCGCGTCGGATTCGTTCGCGTCGCCGTGCGTCGTCGATCAGCATGGCGACCTGCTCGACATTGCTGATGCCTGGCAACTCGATTTTGGGATGCGATCGATCGCTGGAGTAGATTTCGATGGTGCCGACGTCGAATAGCCTTTCGATAAGCCCCTGCTCGTGGCTGACGTCATCCATGTCGATCAGCTCAATTCGATTCGTCCGACGCAACAGAATGCCGGATCGATGAATGAGCCGCTGGTCCGTCAGTTGGTAGTGCACATTTAGCTTTTGAAAAAACAGCAGCAGTCCCAGGCCGAACCAGACGAATACGACGATTCCCAGCAGGATGTTCCACTCGAATTGGCTGGCGTTAACGGCGATTCCGCCAATGGGAAGAACGATGGTGATTAACGCCGCGAGCAACCAAGAGTGAATCAGGCCCTTTGCCGAGAACGTGCCTGCCCACAGATTCGTTTCGTTGGGATCCGCCATGGAACTGCGTCGATCAGACTCTCGGCGTGTTCTGCCGAATCTACGGTCTCGTGTGCCCGACCGTCGAAAGGTGTCGGCCTCAATTTCGCTCCCGCATGCGTGACAGAATCTTGCGCTGTCTTGCAAATCGGTATCACAATTAGGGCATCTCATGGACGTCTCTGGGGCTCGCTTTCGCACTTTGCGGCAAGGTTTGCTCGCAGCATTTCAGACTTGTCCGCGTGAAACAAGTCAATAAACACTAAATCGGACGATTGAAGCTCTGGCTGGCGTCGAATTGCACTAACCGGCAGCGTCGTCACTTCCGTCTATTTGAACCAACTGGTGTACGTCGGCGACGGAAAACGGTTTTTGTAGGAACTGTGCCGTTCCCCATCGTTCGATACTTGCGCGTCGATTGGGATTGCCGCCGGACATCAGCACAAACTTAATGCGGTCCATGGAGCCCTTCCGTTGCAACTGCTCTAGGATCTCAATTCCCGTCAATCCCGGCATCACAATATCGCAGAAGACCACGTCAAAATGTTCTTCGTCAATCAGCCACATTGCCTCGTTGCCATCCGATACCGTAGTTACGCGGCAACCTTCGAGCATTCTTTCAAAGCTTGTCAGCACGGCCGGTTCGTCGTCGACGACCAGAACGCGGCCACCGATATTGCCGGCCTCCAAGTTTGCCGGTTTAGAGTCGTCAGCCGGAAGTACGCCACGTTTGGACAACGGAAGTTGCACTTCGAATCTGGTCCCGACACCGACTTTGCTATCGAAAGTCATTCGGCCGCCGGACTCGTTGACGATCACTCGCGAGATTGCCAATCCCAGTCCAATGCCTTCTGACTTGGTGGTTACAAATGGCTCGAAGATCTGCGTCTGAACGGATTCGGGAATGCCGCAGCCATCGTCCTGTACAACCAGAACCACATGTTCCCCCGACACGCTTGTCGAAACCTTAACAGTCCCAGGCTCGACTGCGGAAAGTGACGATAGGGCGTTGCTGAGTAGATTCACGACCAATTGCGTCAACCGATCAGCGTCACCTTCGACATAGCAGTCGGGGGAGCAGTTGATTTCCATCGTCCTCAAATCGGTGAGCTTGTGTTGCACCGTCTTGGCTGCCGTATTCACCACGTCCTTGAGATCAAAGACGCCGCAATCTTCTTCGTTACTGGGACGCGATAGGATCGCCAGTTCTGCAACGATTCGAGCAATGCGACTGGCGCCGTCAATGGCATCGTCAATTGCTGGATCGTCGTCGTACTTCATGCGAAGCATTTCGAGATTGCACAAAACGTACGTTAGAGGGTTGTTGATTTCGTGCCCAACAGATGCGGCAAGACGTCCCAGGCTGGCGAGGCGTTCGTGCTTAGCCAACTCGTCACGCGAAGCTGCCAGTTCGGCGGAACGCTCGGCGACGCGATCTTCAAGATGCAATTTGAGTTCGGTCAGCAGGTTGGCCTCGGTTGCCCACACGTTGGCCTCCCGTTGGGAAAGTACTGCCAAGAAAACTAGCGTGCCAAGTGCTGCAAACCACGTTAGGTGCACGATGCCCATGCAATTGAGCACGTCGACGCCGGCACACGTTGCGAAGAATAGGCCAGCGACTTGTAGAACCCGCGGGCAGTTCCACAACACGTTCGCGAACATGAATACACCGGCAAACATCACCGGCCCGGCCAGCCAAACTAGATTCGTTGCAACCGGAAAGCTATACGTCGTCCAGGCGTATTCCCATGTGCGAATTTCGCCTGCAACGAAAACGGTTCCGGGGACCCAAACCAACGCAGCCATCAAACACAGACTGATATGGGCCCAGCGTTCCCACTTCGCGGGTTGTCGGTTCAGCGTAATATTTAAAAAGCAAATGACCGTTGAGAAATAGAATGCTGCCATGGAGTAGCCAACCGGGCCACTGAACCACCGGAATTGGGATGGCAACCAATCCGAGGCCGACAGAAAGCACCCCAACGAATAGCCGGCGCCAGCGACACAGTTCGCTGCCAGCCACTTGAGTCGAGGTTTACGCCTTGCCAACGCGAAGGAACCGACGACCATGCACTGGACGACACTTGCGCCGATCATAATCAGCGTTATGGCGGCCCCTAAGCTCAACGTCGTCTCCAAGAATCAGGCGCAATCCAACTGATAGTTGCGGATCGGACGACTACTGAAAAGTCGCCCTCGCGTAGCCGCAAATACTCGACCAGGAACAGAGCTCCGTTTGAGCATCACATTGCCTAGTTGGCCTTAACCTAATCGACGTGCTGACTGGCTACAAACGCGCGGAGTGGCGTCGTTGTATTCGCATCGCTTCATCAAGGTCAGTGGAGACGAGAATTGAGAAGTGAACAGCGCAGTCGCGATAACAATTGCGCTGTTGGATTCGATGCGGGTTCCTGAAACGCGAGGGGCTTTACCGAACCGTCATCGTTAAGTGGGGAAAGACAGGTGGGTGCGATGTAAAGAATCACCCTCCCAGAGTGTGGTGCGGCGGCGCTGGGAGGGTGGCAAATCTAGCTTGTCTTTACCAACAAGTTTGAACTTGCATTCACCACTTCACCCTCCCGCGGGAACATCCTTTCATTTGATTACGTGTGTTCGCGGGAGGGTGAAGTGAGAAGCGATCAATCGACGTACTTGTGGGTAATGACAAGCAAATCTAGGAGACGTCAGTCTTCATCGGCTTTATCGTCTTCGTCGCCTTCGATTATTGTCGTCGTCTTCGAACAGTGATTCGGTCACGCCGTCAACCAAAACGTTTTCCATCGAAGCCAACGCTTCATCCGCAGCAGCGATAGTGACTGAATTCTCCGGAGCTGGAAATGCAACATCGGGAATGGCTTGAAGTTGTGCGACTTGCCCAACGGGACCGTCTGCACCGTCGAGGTCATTGCCACCGCCAGGGCCATCATTCGGACCTGCATTCGGACCTGCATTCGGGCCAGGCCCTCCCGGTCCGCCATTGCGAACGTTGCCTGGGCCTCCATCTGCTCCGCCACCAGGACCACCATCTCCCGGGCCGTTGTTCGGTCCGTCCCCGTTGCCGGGCCCGTCATTATTCGGCCCGTCGTTTTGGGTGATGCCATCTTCGCTGGCGAAGAACACGTTGGTATTGGCCCCGAAGTCGATCGACGTATTGCGTTCGATGACGTCGGCCAGCGTGGTGTTCTCGATCTGATTCAGT
>CAYQMZ010000237.1:0-4608 GCA_964418725.1 uncultured Pirellulaceae bacterium | reverse complement strand
ACGTTACGGTAGAAGAATCGATCGCCATCTCGCAGCCGAGTAAATTGCTCGGAAATAATCGTGGTTGCCGTGATGCCCAGCGTCGAATTGCCGACATGATCTTCAGCGAGCATTCCTACCCAAGCATCAATTTGGTCGACATCCTCGTAGGCTTCTGCCAGTCGACTCTGGATTTCGGGGTTACTGGAAATCTCTGCAAACGATTCCACGGCTTCAAGACCCATGTCGACGCGGAGTTGGTTGTAGTCGGCCAAACCATGGTCGCGTCCACGCTGAATGTTGAGCGACGCAAGATCCAGCCCGCCGGCACCAGGCGGTCCGAATAAGAAGTTGCGTACGTCGTCAATCAAGAAAGGATCTACTTCTTGGGCTGTCTGGACGCTGGCTCCCAGCAACAGCGATTCGATCCCATTTTCGGTCACTGCATTGACATTGAAGAAGGCATCTTGCAACGCAATGTTGCCGTCATCAATTACGGAACCGTCGTTGTTCAGCCGGAGAAGTTCCGAAGACAGCATCGTATGCCCAAAGCGATATGCAGCGGTGGAAAACACGTTTGCGATATTCGGGTTCACGGACGGATCGTAGCCCTCGTAATCTGGTATCGCGTCTTCCCCCAGAATCGCAGGCAGGAACTCGTTGTACGTAATCGCTTGCAACTCGGCGGTTACGAATTGACGCGCCCGCAGATAGATCTCCTCGTCGGTCAGTTCTGGATCGCTCTCCGCAATTTGATCAGCAACGCGATTGTGTTCACGAACCCACAGCGTGTGCATCGAAGACAGGGCCGCGTTTTCGTTGGCACGCACGTCACCGGCCAAGAAGAGCGTGTTGGAATCGCCACCGGCATTGATGAGGCCCTCGTCGTTGAATGGCAAGAGGTCGCCTTCGCTGGTCGCCAATCTGCCGCCTTCGAAACTTCTCAGGGCGTCGGCCCGTTCTTGGTCGGAACCGTAGATTACCGATCCGTCGATGAATGCCGAAATCTCATTGAACTGTGTGCGAACTTCGGTGTCTTCCAGGACGTGCGTGCGGTTCAGATTGATCGTGACTTCGCCAGTGCCGAAAGGATCAAACCACGGGTCCCCTTCCGGTACCTCGATGTTGAACGCTTCGTCACCGGATTCGCTGAGGTCGATGTCGTGGTCGATGAATTGCCCGAACAGCCACGTGAGGTCCGAAAGTCCTTTCGCATTCAGTGTGTCGCCAGGGCTTGCTATGACAATGTTGCTGATCTCGCGAGCACTGAGTCGATCTTCGCCCGCCGGTTCGGACAATCCATCGGCGTATTCGACGGCTGCCCATCGCTCTAGGGCCTGTCCAACGCTGCCCCACTCGCTGAACTCTTGGTTGTTACCCGATCCATCGACGGATGCGAACTCTTCCGTCAACGCGGCGACTGGGGGACCGCCTTGCCCGGGCCGATCGTTTCCATCTGGTTGAGCATTTCCGTCGGCTTGGTCGTTTCCGTTGGCTTGATTGTTCGGCGCGTTGCGACCTCGGGCATTCAGCCGATTGAAGACGCGTAAGGCATCGTTGGCCGTCAATTGGCCGTCATCATTGACATCCAAAAAGACGCCATCGGCGTTGTTGATGTCGCCTGGACCATTCAACGCGTTCACCAGCATCAAAGCGTCTTGCGGCGAAGTAATTCCATCATCGTTCACGTCGGTTGGTTCAACAGGATTCATACGCATGAAGTCTGCGGCCAGAAGCTCGCGGCGTTCCAAGCTCTCGAGCATCATCTTTTTCTTGTTCTTCCGGTTGCGCTGATTTCGTCGTTGGGCCATGTTTCGCTCCTAGAGAAGTGGGTGTCGCGAAGTTGTCGAGCAGCGGATCAGAAGAGTTTCCGATGTTGAAATTCCGTTGCCACATTCCTGGTGGAAGGATGTTGAACGTCTGGTAACGAACTTTTTCCTCGATTTACCGAGAATTCCTGTCCCGAATCGGAATTGTTTGCGGCGCGCACCATTAGCAGGGAAATGCGTCCTTGGTTTCAAGAAATCTGAGGACAAGACGAACAGCTACACATCTCCCATTCGGGACTATTCAGGACGGTGTTTGGCCGTCAGACAGATCGTTGGCAGAAGTGTCCAAGACGGGTGCCGCTGCGAATTGGCAACATTGGAGTGACAAATCATGCTTTCCTGTAAATCGCAAGGCTCGCAGAGTCAAAACGCCCGCTCGTCTTCACCTTCCGAAGATCAACATCCGAGAAAAATTTCCAGCCGGTGTCACACCGCTGCGATAAACGGTTGGGCGAAGAAGGGCAGCGGAAATGCGACGAGTTCACCGGCGATGATTACTCAGCAGCTTGATGACGATTGCTCACTCTTTCGAATGGCGCTAGATGGTGACATCAGTGACTTTGGTTCATTACTCGAGTCCTATCGCAACTACCTAAGTGTGCTGGCCGAATCGCGGCTTGATCGGAAGCTTCGAGGGCGCGTTTGTGCGGCAGACATTGTGCAAGAAACAATGTTGCAGGCACATCGTGACTTTCATCAATTTCGTGGTGGCAGCGAACGCGAGTTCTTGGCTTGGTTGCGTCAAATCTTGGCACATACGCTGGCTCGCACAGTTGAAGTTCACGTGATGGCAAAGAAACGTGATGTACGGCGAGATGTCGCGATCGAAGGTTTTCGGACTGGGCTGGACGACTCGGCCAGTCGCATGGGGTTTGCTCTCGCTGCGAATTGCTCGACGCCCAGTTCCCATGCAAGGAAGCGGGAACGGGCAGTTATCTTGGCGGATGTGATGAGCGAACTCCCGGACGCGCAACGCGAGGTGCTTGTCCTGCGCAACATGCAAGGAATGCCATTCGCAGAGGTGGCTCAGACAATGGGTCGTTCGATCGGAGCCACCAAAATGCTGTGGATGCGAGCGATTAAGCAATTGCAGAAGTTGTACGAGCATCGTGACGAAGGCTAGGAATGCAAGCCGGCGATCTCAAGCCATGGGAACTTTGATGCAGTTAATCGCGGAATCCTCGTAACCAATCTCGAAGGAATCTGCCTAGTAGTAAGTAGGAGTATTCTTCGCGACTTCGTTGCGACTCCAACAATACTGCTAGAAGGGGACCACAATGAGATGTCGAATTCGTTTACCGGTTACTGTATTGATGACGTTGGCCGCTGTGACGTCGATCGGCTTGGCACAATGCAATCGCGGAGGTGGCAGGTCGCCGTCGGCTGGAGCGAACACTACTTCGTTTGCACCGCAATTCGCATCGGCCGGCTTCAATAGTCCGCTTACTTCGCAATTCGGTGCTCAACAGTTGACGCCCCAACTCGCGCTACAGCGTCAGATGCTGATGCAACAGATGCAGTTGCGTCAGGCAATGATGCAGCGACAACAGCCGCAGGGGCTGCAACAGGCTCAGCAACAATTTGCTCAGCGTCAGAGGTCAGTTCGGGGCCCTCGCCCTGATCGACAACGACAGGCTTCGGCGGAATCGCTTGCACGTCGAGACAATATCCGGCAACAGAATGCGGAGAAAGTCTTTGCGTCTGCACTGCGCGCTGAGCGTCGAGGTGATACCAGAAAAGCTGAGAAGTACTACGAACGCGTCGTGCGAATCCTCGGGCCGGAGGCCAGTTTGAGTGAGCGAGCGGAAACTGCCATCGCTGTACTCACGTCTGACGGCGACGCGGATTTGTTGGAACTCAAGTCAGCTTTGGCATCCATTGAATAGATGTCTATCGTTGCGTTTTGCCTATTCCGAATGTTCCCACGCAACGGGATGTTAAAGCTGCGATATGAGCTTGGGCGGCAAGCTGGAGACCGACTTGCTCGCCCTGGCTCATTTCAACAATTCGTGGGTTCGCCGCTTATGTTGTCGGCCGGTTTCTGCGACGAATCAGGAACTGCGGGCAACGCGGCCGATGGACTTCCAAAGCTTGTTTGCATCACCAAGAAGTCCGCGAACGCAACGCCGGCGAACAAGTCCAGGTTGCCTTGCTTGAGTTACCCTCATGGCCGAAGCCGTTGAAGCGGATACGGAGTACGCTAGTCAGGGAGCGACAACCCGCGATATACTCGGCAGCATCTGGAACTATGGAGGAAACACAATGACTCGTTCACTTGGAAACACCGTCGCCGATTCGCTGGACCTTTGCCTCGGTTACACCGACCGACTGATGACGGGGATCACGTCCGAACAGTTTGCACGATTCGCAAATGCAGGTGGCCAGGTGATCGAATCAAATCACCCGGCGTTTATCCTTGGTCATCTTTCGCTGTACGCACCCCGCGTGATCGAGCAGGTTGGTCGCGATGACTTGGCGGTTGCGATCCCAGAAAAATTCGACGAAGTGTTCTCCAAAGATGCCAAGTGCGTTGATGATCCGGACGGATCCATCTATCCAGGAATGGACGCAGTTACGGAGTTTTACAAGGCCGGGTACAAGAACGCTTCGATTGCACTTCGCGAAGTGGATGATGCAGTCTTGCAGCAGCCCAATCCCAACGAGCCGATGGCTTCAAAGTTCCCGACAATCGGATCGATGCACGCGTTCTATGTTGGCGGCCACATGATGATGCATCTTGGTCAATTGAGTGCGTGGCGGCGGGTGGCAGGTCTTGGTTCTGCTTAACCCACTGTCGACG
>CAYQMZ010000236.1:0-9841 GCA_964418725.1 uncultured Pirellulaceae bacterium | reverse complement strand
CCCTGCTGCAGCGGGGAGATAGATTGAGGGCAACTGCTTTGCTACACTTTGCACCCTACCTGAACGGATGCACTCTATGTTGGCAAAGCTCCATACCTTTTCTCTGCTTGGGATCGAAGCTTTGCCCGTCGAGGTCGAAGTTGACATTTCCCCCGGTGCTCTGCCGAAGACCATCATCGTCGGAATGCCTGATCAGGCGATCAAGGAAAGCACACATCGCATCGAGAGGGCGATGGTGAACTCGGGCTTTGTGAAACCCCAAGATCGCGTCGTTGTGAATTTGGCTCCGGCGGAACTCCCCAAACAGGCGACGTCTTTCGATCTGCCGATAGCGCTCGGCATGCTGGCTGCCAGTGGTCAGCTAACTTCCGATCGATTCGAGAACTACGCAGTTGTCAGTGAGCTGTCCCTCGAAGGAAACACTCGTCCAGCTCGTGGTGCGCTGTCGATGGCGATCTGCGCCGCAAAGCAAAAGGGCTTCCAAGGTTTGGTTGTCCCAACCGAAAGTGCATCCGAAGCAGCCGTTGTCGAAGACATCGACGTTGTTCCTGTGTCGAGTCTAACCGAGGCTGTCGGTTTCTTCTCTGGCGACATCGACGTTGCACCCACCCCATCGCGATTGGAGCAACTATTCGAGGAGCTATCTCAATACGAAGAAGATTTTGCCGACGTCCGTGGTCAGGAGATGGCTAAACGCGCGATCATCATCGCCGCGGCCGGCGGTCACAATTTGCTGATGGTTGGACCTCCCGGTTCAGGAAAGACCATGCTGGCTCGACGCGTGCCAACGATCATGCCGGTGCTGGCCGCCAACGAATCGATTGAAACGACGCGGATTTATAGCGCGATGGGCAAACTGGAACCCGGCCAGCCGCTTATGGCTAGACGTCCATTTCGCTCGCCACATCATACGATCAGCGAAGCGGGCCTCGTCGGTGGCGGCAGTCCGCCGTCACCGGGCGAAATCAGCATGTCGCATAACGGTGTGCTGTTCTTAGACGAACTGCCTGAATTCAATCGACGCACGCTCGAGGTCATGCGGCAACCACTCGAAGAAGGCTGCGTCACGATCTCCCGAGCCTTGGCATCCACCACTTTCCCGGCCGACTTCGTATTGATCGCCGCCCTAAATCCGTGCCCCTGCGGGTACCGCAACGACCCTCGGCGCAGTTGTCACTGCACGATCCCTCAAATCGAACGGTACATGGGAAAGATCTCAGGGCCCCTGATGGATCGAATCGACATTCATATTGAGGTACCGGCCGTCGAGTTCAAAGAACTGTCTTCAAAGAAGCCTGGCACGCCGAGCTCTGATATGCGCGAGCAGGTTGTTGCCGCACGTGAAATTCAGCTGCAACGGTTTGAAACCAGCCGCATTAACTGCAATGCCCAGATGAACTCGCGGCAGATTCGGGAACACTGCGAGCTAGACAAAAGTGGGCGTACGCTACTGCGCGACAGCGTGAATGAAATGGGGCTATCGGCTCGGGCGCACGACAAAGTGCTGCGGTTGTCTCGAACCATCGCGGACCTGGAAGGGGCAAGCAAAATTGGCCCGCAGCACATTCAAGAGTCCGTGAACTATCGAATGCTGGATCGCGACTTCTGGACCTAAGGCGTGTGGCAGTCGATGATTTACCGTTGTGGAATTCGCCAGAGTCGCTTGTCCCGAAGGATTTCTGGCGAAATCCACTACGGTGGGTAAGAACTCATCTCGCCTAGGCACGACTAACCAACGCAGCGGTAAGTCAAAGATCGCTCAGCGACACCACATCAATAGAAAAGGAGCGTGTATCAAACCACGCTCCTTGAATCTCAAGCAGACTTTCGAGCCGATTCCAATCACGGTCGGCTCAAAGGTTCGTTAGCAACATGCTATTCGAATGGGTTCTCGCTAGGCGCGCCACGATCGCCACCGGGTGCACCACCTGGCATTCCTGGCGGTCGAATCGCCGACGGATCGATCTGCGGAATTACCGACTTACCAATCGCTCGCAAAGCTCCGAACAAGCCAGAGCCAACTCCACGACCTGACTTTGGCTTCGCTGCAGAGCTGGCCGAGTCCTCAGCATCCAACAGGAACGAATCGTCTTCAGCTGCGGACGAATCGGCGAACATATCACCGTCGTCAGCGAACGGATCATCGTCATCCGTGGCTGCAATCTCTTCCGTTCCGCTCGTCTGCACTACGCCCGTCCCAACCGGATCCTCATCCGACGCATCGGGTACAAGGCTTGGCTTGCCGGGCTTCGTTTCACTAGTCAGCAAGCTACTTGCTGGTTGGCTACTGAACGGATCTGACAGCTGGCTTCGGAATGGAACTTCCGAGGCCAAACGGAATCGCGGAACACTGGTTGGCGAAACCGCAGTCTCGACTTGCGGCGCCATTGTCGTCGATGGCTCAGTTAGCGAGAGAGACGACACAACTGGTCGCGGTGCAACCGGCTGCTGACGATGTCGTCTGGCCAAACGAGCCATCGTGCGATACTTCTCCAGCATCAAACGCTCGCCACCTTGAACTCGTTGAAGTGCTTCACCCACTCCGTAGCCGCCACCGTTCAATTCCAGCATTGCAGCCTGTTTAAAATCAGCCTGGGCGGCGGCCACTTTGCCAGTCCGACCGTTGGCCAATCCTCGAAAGTAATGCACTCTCGCATCAAGGCTACCCTGGTTTATCTGCTGAGTAAGACTCTGCAGCGATTGCTGATACTTACCTTCGAAGAACAGCCGCATGCCATCATTCAGTTCGCCACCAGCGGCGACAGCACTAGCTACCAAGAACAGGACCAACGCACCATATTGAGCGTGCTTGACCATCGACTTCCCCCCAAGAAGTATTTATCAGAGCAGGTTACGAACGAATCTCGCGCCGTTACAACCCGAACAATTTATCGTAGTTTCGCGACCGTCACGTGACAATAAAACAGAGTTTTCCAATCGCTGCCGACCGCTAGCTGCATATTTCGATACCGTCTCGCAAGCAAGTTAGACACTGGATTCCGGCGGATTCTCTTCGATCTCGCCCTGCTCTTCGGAGATCTCTGGCGAAAGTAAGTCAGTCGGATCCGCAGTTGAAAGTTCACCATTGTCTAACGAGTTACCAACAATCGTAATCCCGTCCATGATCTGCACAGGCTGCAGGCAGCGATCGATTTGGAACAGGGTAATCAGTTCGTTCGATTTGGTGGCGCTGCGTGAACTTTCGCTGAATCGATTGTTTCTGATCAGTACGTTTTGGACGCTAATGGATTCGAACCACTTGTGCAGAGCCAGATTCAACTTAATGACCGGCCCAGCGATATGACTGAACGAATTGTCCTCAACGACAACATGACTCGTCTGCACCAGCACTGCCTGAGCTCGAGTCTGTGACATCTCGTTATTTCGAATGACGACTCTTCCGCCCGAGTTGTCGACGTTCCCAAAGACGGTCCCGACTTCAACTCCCGCGGGAATTTGATCCAGTCGAATGAGGTGACGTTTGCCGCTATCACGAATCGAATCTTCCACCAGTGTCGCGTTTCCCAGCACGCCGAAGCCATCGTCGATAAAGGCAACGCGTTCACCAGCAGAGCCCCAACGCGTCAGGCTGGTGTTACGCTCAACGGGCTCGGCTGTCACAACATTCGTCACAGAATCGATTGCCGTGATCTGCCAATAGTTTCCTTTGATCGTGATCTTGTCGTCTGCGTTGGGCCCCAGATAAGAGTTTTCGATGACGATATCGCCACCATTCGCATTGATGTGAATGGAGTCGGATGCACCCGCGAAGACAGCCAAGGGATCGTTCGAATCTGTTTCGATCCGCACGCCGTCAATGTGCAGCCCTCGAATGACTTCCCCGACAATCTGCATGCCCGGGATGTTGGAAATACGAAGTTGTTCCAGCGAGACATCTTCGATGCCGGCACCTACTTCGTTATCTAAAAAGATACCGGGAGCTGCATTGTTCTGATGCTGAATCCAAACGTGGTCACCTTCCTCGAAGGGAAAGTAACTCGCCGGCGATATCGCGCGTACCGTGCCTCGCAACGTGTCGTAGACGAAGTTGTCCGTGGGCTCACCACGATTGACAAACATCTCCTCAAAGCCGTCCGTCTTGATTCGCCAACCGGCTTCACTATTCTCTGCCGAGCCGATCGTAAAAATGCTGGGCAACAATCCGTCTCGCTCCAACAACTCACGATACTCGGGCAGCAGCTCGAACCCTAACCCTGTCGCCGTATCGTCGGGAACCACTTTCGCGATTGTCGCCAACACACCATGCCCGCGGATCGAACCATTCCGAATTACCACGCGTTGGCTATCTTCGATCAGAATGCCGGGCGATACCTGCGTGAAAGCCAGCGTGGATCCGTTGAGGTCAATCGTGACATCCTGAAAGCCCTCAAGCTTCAGGTGCCGCGTGGTCGGCAGCGGAGGAACAATTTCAAATGTATGATCCTGCGGAAACAGAATCAGACTGGCCTGCTCGCGAATGGCTTGCTTGAAATGATCCTTTAAGAACTCGAACTGGTTCTCTTCTGGTGAAGGTATCGGCAATTCGTAGACGATGCCGTTGGACCTGGGTTTCAAAACCACGGCCGTGAGTTCCGTAGAATCAGCCTGCCCGTCGTACCGCACGATCAAATCGCTATCGGTGGCCAGCGACAAGACGGGCGACGTGTTTGGAATGGCGGTCGCTTCACGGAATGCTTCGTAGCCACTCGCGTTGATGGTGCGATCACGGAGACTGGCAAGTTGCAAGTCATCCAGCGTTGGCGCGACGGTGCCGAACGATCGTGCCAGTATCAGAAAGTCTGCAAAGTCCGTGATCGCGTCACCGTTCAAGTCACCCGAATCCCAAACGGAGTCCTGTCGCCCAAAGCTGTCGGCGAAGATCAAAAAGTCTTGAAAGCCCACTTCGCCATCGCGATCAATGTCGCCCGGAATCGGCTGCGGCTGGTCCACGCCTCCGGCATCGATTCCGTCAGAAGACAGAAGGTGTCGATCTTCGACGCGTTCGAAGACAAGCCGAGTTCGGTAGGGCTTGTTTGGCTTGTTTTTCATAGGTAGTCGAATGGCTGGTGGAATTCCTACCAAACATACTACTTTGCCTTTGAAATTGTTCACCTGTGGTCAACACGAATGAACAGCCGGCTGGTTCAGAACAAGACGCAAACTCACGTGAGGTGAGCGTTCGAATTGTGCGACTCTTAGGCCACGACTACGCGGGCGATAAGGTCAAGGGAGTGAGACGCTCGCTCGTCCGCATCGCGCCCGAACGGTTTCGATTGGAAGTAACCCGTTGTGATCGCGGATGACGGCGACCGAATGCGGATGCGGCGAGGTGCGGAATACCTAAGGGAGAGAATCGGCAAACCGCTGGGGGTGGGTGGACTGCCACAACGACAATTACTGCCGCAGTTCCGTCTAGAAACAAAGCTAGAGTCGGTTCAGATTCTGTGTTGATGCTGAACCAAAACCTCGCCACGAAACTGAGTTCCGATGACAGACTGGATTGGCAGACCTTCGCGACTCTCGCTGCCAATCCAACGATTGCCATCCGGGTCCGTAACGATGAACTCGTATCCCTGATCCATCAATTGTGTAAGCTTTTTCTGCGCGTCACTGATTCGTTCTTGTTCTGACACGATCGAAAACCTTAACCCTGCATCTCTAGTAGTCAAAATCGCTTTTGTTCCAGTTAGACCAAGCGAAATCCGTTCCTACCTATACAGACGCAATCCGTTTTGTTTTCACCGATCCGTTCCGGTGATTTCTTCCAAAAATCCTTGTCCCTGTTCCATAAGCCTCTTCGCCATAGTGACTTAGGAACTCGAATCTTTGAGATTTTTTTATTGCGGATTACTGCAGCGAATGAGCGTGGTCCCTCATTGCTATGAACACGTTTGCTGCTGTACAAGGATCCACAAGAATCCACTAAAAAACTCGAATTAACTATCTGACAATCAACTTCTGCAAAAGGTTCCGCAATGCACGATTGGTACTTGAGCTACGACGGTGGGCAAGTTGGCCCCTTGTCAGAGGGCGAAGCAAAGCAACAAGCGCAAGAGAATCCGAACGGGCTGTGTTGGCGTGACGGTTTTGCAGAATGGGTACCGATTGCAAGCGTTTCGGAACTGAGTGGATCCGGCGGACGTCGAGCCGCTCCACCACCACCCAGTTCCGGCACGCGGACCGCCGACGAGATCGATTACAAAATCTTCGGCGAAGACATGCAGTACGTCGAAGTGGAGCTGGACCCAGGCGAAAGCGCGGTCGCCGAAGCTGGCGCGATGATGTTCAAGGATCCCACCGTCAACCTCGACACAGTGTTCGGTGACGGAGCCAAACAAACGGGCGGATTCTTCGACAAACTGGTCGGTGCCGGTAAGCGACTCATCACTGGCGAAAGCCTCTTCATGACCGTCTTCACGCACCAGGGGCCAAGCGGAAAAGCCCGCGTCGGTTTCGCCGCGCCGTACCCTGGGACGATCATCCCCCTATGCCTTGCGAATTTTGGCGGTGAGATCATTTGCCAAAAGGACAGTTTCCTGGCGGCAGCCAAAGGAGTGCAGATCGGAATTCACTTCCAGAAACGAATCCTCACTGGCCTCTTCGGCGGTGAAGGCTTCATCATGCAAAAACTGAATGGAGATGGCCAAGTCTTCTTGCATGCCGGCGGTACGATTCGCGAGGTCGAGTTGGCGCCGGGACAAACGATTCACGTGGATACCGGTTGCTTGGTTGGACACACATCCAGCGTGGACTTTGACCTGCAGCAAGTAGGCGGCGTGAAGTCGATGTTCTTTGGTGGCGAAGGTCTGTTCTTTGCCAATCTAAAGGGCCCCGGACATGTATGGCTTCAGTCGCTTCCATTTTCACGCATGGCGGGTCGCATGCTCGCTGCCGCACCAGCGCGAAGTTCGAAAGGCGAAGGGACCGCAATACTGGGTGGCTTGACGGATCTGTTGGACGGTGACAACTTCTAGCAGTCTATAGTCTGAACGCTGCTATCGAAGACAGTCGAAATGAACTCCCAACCCACGACCTTGATGATCGGCACCTTCGACTCGAAGGCAGTCGAGTTCGACTACCTGCGCAACCAGCTTCTGTCGCTCGGTTGCCACGTCGTGTCCATGGATATGGGAGTCATGGAAGGATTGCGTCCCTTCCCGGTTGATATATCTGCCGACGAAGTGGCTAAGCTTGGCGGGCATTCGATTGAAAGCCTACGGGCGCTCGGCGATCGCGGTGCGGCGATGCAGTGCATGGCAACGGGCGGAGCCAAACGAGTCGAAAAACTGCGTCAGGCTGCCGACGCAGATACGGACGTTCGCATTGACGCCGTGATTGGCATGGGGGGCTCTGGCGGCACGAGTATTGTTTCCGCCGCTATGCGAGCCCTACCGCTGGGGATTCCCAAGGTCTGCGTTTCGACAGTAGCGTCCAGTGATACGTCTCCCTACGTTGGATCCAAAGACATCGTCCTGATTCCGTCGATCACTGATGTATCTGGACTAAATCGAATATCGCGTCGCGTCATCGCGCAAGCCGCGGCCGCCGTGAGCGGAATGGCACAAGCCCGCGTACCTGAAGCCGTCGATCGTCCGATCATTTTGGCGAGCATGTTCGGCAATACGACAGACTGCCTGAATCAATGTCGTGACCAACTGGACGATGCCGGCTATGAAGTGCTTGTGTTTCATGCCGTAGGCAGTGGCGGTCGAACACTGGAAACGCTGGTGACCGACGGTCTGGCCGACGGCGTCCTCGACATCACAACAACAGAATGGGCCGATCAGCTTTGCGGCGGCATCTTTGCAGCTGGCGAACACAGATTGTCGGCTGCTGGGGAGATGGGCGTCCCACATCTGATCGCTCCGGGCTGTATCGACATGGTCAACTTTGGACCAATCGATACCGTCCCCCAGCATTATCGGGATGCCAATCGATTACTCTACGAATGGAATCCCAGCGTCACGCTGATGCGGACCAACATCGAAGAGAACCGTCGACTGGGAGAAATCTTTGCGGCCAAGGCCAACGCAGCTAAGGGTCCGGTCGCATTCCTGCTACCACTTCATGGCGTTTCAATCTTGGATGGTGATGGCGAGCGGTTTTGTGACCGCGACGCCGACCAAGCGATGTTCGATGCGTTAAAGAACAACCTGCGCGAGGATATCCCCGTCATCGAAATCGAAGCCAACATAAACGACGCCGTTTTCGCGCAAGCCGCAGTCGATACAATGTTGGCATGGATGCGAGAAACGAAAACCGAAGCCAAACACTAGAACGATTTCGCCAACTCATTGACGCTGGACAGCCCATTGTGGGCGGTGGCGCCGGGACAGGCATCAGTGCGAAGTTCGAAGAAGCCGGCGGGATCGATCTGATCATCATCTACAACTCCGGTCGCTATCGAATGGCCGGTCGAGGCTCCCTGGCGGGACTGATGCCTTACGGGGATGCGAATGCGATCGTCATGGACATGGCCCGCGAAGTTCTGACGGTCGTGAATCAGACGCCCGTGTTGGCTGGAGTCTGCGCCAGCGACCCGTTTCGCCAAATGCCCAGGTTCCTTGACGAAATCAAAGCCACAGGGTTCGCGGGCGTGCAGAACTTCCCCACGGTCGGCCTGATCGACGGATCGTTTCGGGCAAACCTGGAAGAGACAGGAATGGGCTACGACAAAGAAGTCGAGCTCGTCCGTTTGGCTCGCGAGCGTGACCTACTGACCACTCCCTATGCGTTCACAACCACTGAGGCTGAGCAGATGGCCAACGCTGGTGCCGATATTGTCGTGGCACACATGGGTCTGACGACCAAAGGAAGCATCGGAGCCGAAACCGCAAAGACGCTCGACGATTCAGTTCGCGAGGTCCAAGCCATCGCCGATGCCGCTCGATCGGTGCGGGACGATGTGATTGTGCTCTGCCACGGCGGTCCGATCGCCATGCCCGAAGACGCTGAGTATGTCCTAACGCGGACGACAAACGTCCACGGATTCTACGGTGCGTCATCGATGGAAAGACTACCAGTTGAAACTGCCCTGACCGAACAGACGAAGCGTTTCAAAGCCATCAAGATTTGAGGCTGCGACGATCGTTGCGTCGAAACGGTGACGCACTGACGAGCATTCTTTCGAGTATCGATGCCAATAACGGAAGTGCGTCGGTCGGCCAGTGTTGCCCAATTGCAACATAGTCGACACCAACAACCTCACTGCTTGCTTAGTCACCTCAGCAATCTCTGCCGTGGGCGATTTCGCAACGCCCATTCGACGGTGGGTTGAACTCCTCGCGCGGGCCGTGGGCTAGGCTTTTTGAAGCTTGGCAAAAGGCACCGCAGATGAACACTATCCCACTCGTAAAAACGCTCGTCGTCGGCATACTCGCGTTTGCTGCGCCGGTAATTGCAGTCGCCATTCTGCAATGGGACAAGTTTGAACCGTACTTAATCGTGAATCCAAGAGAGACGGTCGGCTATGTCATGGCATTCGATCGCCCGTCGGGATGACGTGGCTGCCTTCGATCGCGGTCCGCGGTCAACGCAGCACGTGAAAGAGGACTCGACGTTCGACTGGTCAACGTCAGTCGCAATCCTTCGCGAGCCGAGCAATTTCGAGTCACCAGGACGCCGACGTTTGTCTACGTCCGTGACGGAAAAGAAGTGCGACGACGAACTGGATACGTTTCTACAGCCGGAATCCAATTCATGTTTCGACCGCCGATTTGGTAGCTTCGCCGACTGCCGAATAGGCGCAGTCAGCCGCCGGTATAAACCTGCCGGTCTGCAAACAGCCTAGAGGGCGTTTCAAAACCTCTTTAGCGTGATCATGATGCAGGCTAGTTTTACG
>CAYQMZ010000235.1:0-9843 GCA_964418725.1 uncultured Pirellulaceae bacterium | reverse complement strand
AGCCCAGAAACAGAGCCTGCAATCGACAACGCCACGGCAGCAAGCATCGCCGACGACGGCGTGCGGAAAAATATGTCCGCACAATTGTGGACGCTCCACGCGGTAATCATCGCAAAGACGTGAGCAAAACCTACTGCAGCACCAACGGCCGGACCAGACAAAATGAAGGGGAACGGTTTGGCGGTCAGGACGCGGTTGAGATCGGCGTCCATCTTCGGCGGTTCGTATGGAGTACCGGTCAAGAAGGCTCTGCCTACGCGAGATGTCTACGGGGAAGTCGCGGCAACGGTTACTTGCGAATTGCAATGCGAGCCGGCAGTTTAGTTGTCTCGGTGCCGCGCATGACACGAGGTGCAATTTGCTTGTAGCTGACCGACGATTTCAGCGGCATTGATGCTGGGATCGTTCTTGTGCAGTTGCTTGGCAAGCTGGGTACTAGCATCCATAGCCGACAGCAAATCAGGGTCTGCAGGCAGTCGATTGTCTTGGCCCGCCGGTTTCGAATTGCTGGCTACTCTAAGTTGGCGGGCTGCTTCACGGAAGGTTTGGTACAGCAGAACCGTGTCTTGCGGTTTCGGATCGGGCGAGTCCGCGATTCGATCAAAGATGCGATCGATGCTGGCCATCTGTTCCGCGAGGTCGCCGACTTCTTGAACGGATTTCAATTGAGGCAGCGTCTCGTTGGCTGCGGGCATCTCGAACTTTGCGACGTCCCGGTACAGGCCGGTGTATATCGGATCCGTTCCTGCGAGGCGAAGGAAATCTGTCGCTGTCTGAGAGTCCAGGGAACCTCGAACGCGACAGACAATAGCTGCCGCAGCCGGTCCGCGGTGCCGACCATGGTGACAATGGACATAGCAGACGCCATGTTCGGCGGCGGCCAGTCGAACTAGCGACAAACGAGCATCCGCATCAATCCCGTCGTAACCAATGGGGATGTGGACGTAGCGCAAACCATGTTTCGCGGCCCCCTCAACGTCGGGCCGAACTCCGTCGACGCTAACAATGGTCTGCACGCCCAGTTTCGCGATCGCCTGAAATGCGGCGTCACTCTTGGGTTCCGATCCCGAGTAAACGTTCGAACAGGGTTGCTGTAGACGCAGTTTTGATTGCCAATTCTCAGCGTCCGCTGGCAAACGGGCTCCATGTTTTTCATCGTTGGTCGATGGCTTGCGCAAGGTTACGTGCATGGCGTCCGTGCGTGGAGCATCCGTAACGCTGCGTTGGTGGCTAATTGCGCACCCAGCGACGCAGAGTAAGGAAAAAAACAGCCAGGAAGTCTTACTGCCGAACATGAAGACATTTTGTCTTAAAGCGGCTTGGGAATCAAGCTGCGATGAATTTTGGCTCGTTTTCTCGTCGCGAAGAGGCAGTATTTGCGAGCGTTACTAGATGCCGGCGTTTCGCGGTTGCTGCTGCGGTTAAGTGGACTCTTCGCAGTTGTCCCGCATGTATTGCTCGATCCACTTTTCAAGTTCCGCCAGATCCGCGTCGCCAAGCCGCTCGGATAGATCTGGTCGCAACGCGACGGCGTCTTTCACGTAGATGTGGTCAACGTCCGCCTGCTGCTTCGTGGTGTTCCAGTGGATCAGAATGCGGATGCAACGTTCAAGTGAATTGGGGACTTCGATTTCATGGGTGCACAGCAGGGGAACGTCCAGCCATCCCAGCTGTCGTGCGGCCAGTGCTGGGAACGCGGCATCCAGGTCCTTAGTCGTGGTAAACACGGCACTTGCGACGTCGCCGGATTCGATTCCATTTTTTCGAATCATCAGGGCAAGCAGCTGTGTTGTGGCCTGCAAAATGTCTTCGCGGCTATTCGAATCGGCTGTTGTAGCCCCCCGGACGCCTCGACAAACACTAGTCACGATAGGATCTCCACAAACGTCCCAACTGATGATTCAGCAATTACAGTCCCGAGTTTACCGCTTTGGGGCGATTGCCAAAAGCTGGCACGACGACCATTCGATCACGCCTGGACCAGAGCAGAGGTGATACGGGACATGTTTTCCGCCAGTTTTCCCAATTGACGGTCTAAGTTGGCATCCAGCCAGTTGGGTCCAGAGATCTGATCACTGTTCAGAAAGACAATGTCTGGCACGATAAAGCATCGATGTTCGAACATCAAAGAATTGGCGAAGGCGAACGTGGCAAAGTTTGCCGACGTGTCCCCGGCAATCGAGGCGATCCCGATGACTTTTCGACCGAGATTTCGCCCTGCAATTTGAACGATGTTTCGCGCTGCGACTGACACGTCGCCATGATAAATGGGCAGCACAAATACGATGCCTGCGGCGCGCCCGAACGCCTGCTCAATTGCCTGTTCTTGCTCGGAACCAGTTCGGCTACCTGCTGTACTGATTGGCAGAGTGCTGACGTCCAAAAAGTCGATCGGTACGTCGCCACGATGTTGACGCATCAGCTCTTGTAAGTGCACCGCGACACGTCGGGTACGACTTTGGCTGCTGGGGCTTGTACTGACCACTAAGAACACGGTTGCGGCTCACCTGGACTGCGATCGAATGCCTGCCAAGATGAATCTTGGCCGTTGACATGACGTGACGAACGCAGCTGCCACAGTTCGTTATCGAAGAGCATGCTGCACGCCGCGTGTGGTCAATTGTATCACGCAGCTCGACGCATTTCGCCCTGATCGGGACCACTGTCGCGTTGTCCATGAGTCTTGGCTCGCCGATCTTGCAGCACACCGCGGGTGCTCGTGGCGAGGAACTCCCAAACCTTTCGGACTGGGTCTTCTGGAAATCGCATCTTCAAGTCGCGCATGCGGACTTCGAGTGGCAGTTCGCTGCGGAACGCGATTCGATACGCCTCTTTCAAGTCAACGCGGACCCGAGGCGGAATCGATGCGCGGCGCAGTCCGACTGAGTTGAGTCCAACCAAGCAATTAGTAGTGCCGTCGACCAGAACGAACGGTGGGATGTCCCGCGTGATTCTTGCGAGGCCGCCGATCATCGCCAGGCTGCCAATACGACAGAATTGATGAACGGCTGCTCCGCCGCCAAAGTAGTTCTGGTTTTCCACGTGGACGTGGCCGCCCAGTAAAACGTTGTTGGCAAAGATGTTGGAATTGCCTACTTCGCAATCATGGCCAACATGGCTGGACGCCATGAACATGTTCTGATCGCCGATTCGCGTCATACGACCTGGTTGATAGGCACGGTGAATGGTCACGAACTCGCGGAAACGATTTCCATCGCCCACGATCGTGCCGCCCACTTGCTCGCCGGCTCCCAAGTGCTGGGGTGCTCCGCCCAACACGGCTCCAACGTCCATAAGGTTGTCGCGGCCAATGATCGTTCCTTGTTTGATAACGACATGGCTGGTTAGACGCGTACCGGCCCCGATGGTGACGTCATCCTCGACCACACAAAGCGGGCCGATTTCCACGTCCTCGGCGATATTGGCACTAGGACTAACGATGGAGGAGCTATGAATCGTCACGGTGGGAATCCTCGGTATTGTCGGCTCTTCTACAGGTATCGTCACTTGGCACCGAAAAAATCGAGATAATCGGACTGCTGCTCCCCCTCGGCAAGTATTTCCCACAATTGCTAGAATCAGGCTCAAGTTGAGACGATCACGCGTCGCGTAATTGCCAACGATTGCTTCCTAATAGTCTTTGCCAAATGAAGGTCCCGAGATGAGCGACGTCTCTGCTCTTTACGCTGAATCCGAAGAACTCAAAGAAGAAGGCAAATTGGATGAGTCGATTGCCAAGTTGAACGAGATTCTTGCAATCGACGAAAACCATGTGCTAAGTCACCTGGCTTTGGCGGTTCTCTATGGTCGTGTGAACAAACACGAGGAAGCCTGCAAGCATGGTGAGAAGGCTTGCGAGCTAGAGCCTAACGAAGCGTTCAACTTCACCGCAATGAGTGTGACATACCAACGAGCTTGGCAAGGCACGCAAGTGCAGGCGTACATCACGAAGGCGGAAGACGCCATGGCGCGAGCTCACGAGATCCAAGGCACCGGCCCGCGTCACTAACATCAGTGCATCAGCCAGAGTCAATCAGCCGTACTCATCAGTGGCGCGCTTCGCCATGATGGTGAGTGTTCGTTACTTCGCAGTAGTGAGGAACTTGTTCTTGAATCGCGGCGAATTGACTTCAGTCAGTCATTCGTCGTGATAGTCGGTGCGTATTGCGTTGGTCTGGAACAGTGATTTGCCTCATCATGAGGAAACATGCGAATGGTTTAGATCTCCGCAGAATACACTCGCTACAACCGTCATGGTTTACCAACCGATTCACGGGAAAATGCAATTCATTCACCAGAACTAATAGTTTCTGAACGATGAATATGTTTGTCGGGGTAACTCTTCCGATACCGTCCGCAATGATTTCGCCGTTTTTACAACAGTGAATCAATCCCATGTCGGGGCAGGCCGGTTGGTGCGACGCAAATGCTCAGCGAGGACCGCTTCCCTCGTGGCCGACTGGGGGCCAGTTCATTCGTATTCTCACCAACCGGCCAGCTCCGAATAACTCGGACGGCACTTCTGAACTAGCAAGCTGAACGCAGGAGCATTGATTGCCCTGCGGATTCTTGAAGCAAACTTGAACGATTCTTGGTCGGGTTCTCTATTCGGTCAGCGTTGGTTGCTAGGGAGCAACTGGGCATTCAGTGACTGGGCATTCAGTGACTGGGCATTCAGTGACTGAGGATTCAGTGCCTGTGATCTTGTCGCTGATTCTTGCACGCTGATTTCATACGAACTCAGTTCGGCAGATCTTCGCTCAAGTCGAACCGGCGGTATGCCCAGCAGGTACTCCAAACCACGAAGCTGGCAACTACGGTCAGCCCAATAAGTTGTGTGGTGAATAGCAAAGGCCAGCTTACCGATGAAACGAAGCTTCCCCACGCAGTTGATTCGCTGGCAGACTTCAATGCCGCCACGCCTAGCCCTGCAATGAACGAAAACATTGCCGCAACAAAAATCACACAGAACTTGGCCATCAACATGACGATACGTCGCACGGTCGCCGGCATATCGAACTCGGCCACGCGGTATGGGTAGAGCAAGAAGATCAAGTTCTCCAGCGCGATGATGATGGTGTTCGTTGGCAGCAGGAAGCAAAACGTCGCCAACACACCTCCGATCAACTTCACGTCATGTAGCAACAATGTTGACAATGCCAGCAATTGAAAACCGCTCAACAGACATACCGGCACCACCAGCTGACCGAGCACTACGGGCAACGGTGGCAACGGCATCATCTTGAGAGCAGCGAGACCTTTCAGGTCCCCGCGAAAGTCGAACGGCAGCAACCCAGGCAGAAATACTGACGTCAAAACCACGATGACGGCAATTGTCTGCAAAGCTCCCTTTTCTGCGTCAAACGCCAAGTAGCCACCGGCTGCAAAAGCCAATCCAAGAGGAATCAGCAGCCAACCAAGTCCGCCTTTCAACTTCGATAGGGCGCGAACTTGTCGCCAGATAATAGGGCCGGCCCCGCGAAGTTGTGGGATTGACTGTGCAAACCGCTGTGAGTCAACTCGCTCGATGAATGCTCCGGGCGAGAGCAGTTTGTCTTTCTTCGCCTCGAATTCGCTTAGTTCGCGTTGGTCGAATCGACTTAGCAGATTGACCTCGGCTCGCATCACCGCCTGCAATGCAACGTAGTTCAACAGGCAGCCTATCGCGGCCCATGGAGCCCACTGCCCAATGGATTCGGCTACTACCATGTTTGTGAATGCGATATACGGCGAAATCAGGAACCGCCCCAAACTGGTCTGCGAAAGAGCGACGGCTTCGTTGCCCAAAGCCTTCATGAACTGCAGGTTGCTGGCATCTGTCAGGGATACTCGATACAGCAGCCAGCAAAGTATCGCTAAGAAAATCCCACATCCGATGTTTCGGATCGTGCGATAAGTCTGTTCTCGTGCGTAGAGTGCGGCAACCGCAATCAATGTGTATACCAGGTACGTGAACATCATTGCGGAGTAGGCTCCCGAGAGCGCGGCCAAGAATGATGGTACGTGAAAGCGGAAAAAGATTGCTGCAAAGAGCGACGTGAAGAAGATGCTGATGGCGTGACCGCAAACGCGAAACAGGCGTACTTGCTGATGCGAGAACGGACCACCTAGCAGTCGGTGTGTTTCTTCCTTACGAAACCCTGCGCCTGATTTGGTACGGTCGATGCAGATGCCTAGCAGCTTCACCAACAGGATTCCTAAGAATCCAACAGGCGCGATAGCTTTGACAGGGACCGCGTCGAATGAATTGTTGAACGTCAAAGCGATATAGATCTGGACGCAGTACAGCAGGAACAGAACGCCGACGATCGCAGTGGTGATTGCACGACGTGGCGACCACAGTCGTTTCCATGCTCGACGAACTTTCCCACGCGACTGCATCGACAACAGTTGTCGAAGTCTTGGGTCCAGAAAAATGCTGTAGTCACCGTACAATGAACGAGACCTCAATTTCGGTGTCCTCACTGTCGACGCCTTCTTGTGCGTCTTCGACCAACTCGGTCGCTCGGAAGAATACTTCTTCCAGCGAAGCATCATCGCCGTGCAGTTCCATCAACTCTTCGTGCGTTCCGCAGAATGTTGGTTGGCCTTTCGAGAGCATTAGGAAGTGTGTGCAGAGATCTTCGACCATCGCGAGTAGGTGCGAGCTGACAATGATCGCTGCACCGTCTTCCGCTCGCTCTCGAATGGATTGTTTCAAGCGACGGATAGCCAACGGATCCAAGCCGGTAAATGGTTCGTCGAACAAGATGGCTTGTGGATCCGGCAAGTAGCCACAACAAATTGCCAGCTTCTGCCGCATCCCGCGGGATAGGTCTTCCGCCGGCGTGTCGACTTTGTCATTCAGTTCGAAATAGTCGAGCAGCGCTGAAGCTGTGTCGGCGTAGTCTTGGAGTTGATATGCAGCCGCGGTAAACCTCAGATGGTCTCCAACCGTGAGTGCTTCGAACAACTGTGGATCGTCAGGCATGTAAGCCAACAGACGTTTCGCATCCAGGGAAGGCTTAGTGACATCATGCCCGTTCACGGTAAGCTGTCCGGCACTGGGCGGAAGCAAACCGGTGATGGCCCGCATGGTCGTTGTCTTTCCGGCACCGTTGTGACCGACGAGTCCCCACACCTGTTCGGGCTCGACGCAAAACGTAAGACCGCTGACGGCCAGCGTGTTGCCGTATGCCTTCTTGAAGTCCGTAACTTGGATCATGATCGATGTCTCTTTTGATTGCCGAGATCTCGTGCGTCGCAACCGTCAAAATGTTAAGGCAGTAAAATTCTGCGGTTCCTAATCAGGGCTGGCTCGAAAACATAGCCCGCAAAATCGGAACCGGCAGTGATCTGCGGTGTATTCAGGAGACGAAGGCGGAAATATGCAGTCGAAACGAAGGGAACCGCAAGTTGCTATGGCAGATTCCGACCGTACCTGGCCGCTACCCAATCAGTCGCACGCGATGCGGATGAGTTGGCACGATTTGCTATTCGCCCACTGGTCATTTCCACCCGAGGCAATCGATCGCCTACTTCCAGAGGGAGTTGTCGCCGAGACATTTGACGGAAGAGCTTGGGTGGGAGTCGTTCCGTTTCGCATGTCCGACGTTGCTCCAAGGTTCGTTCCTGCGATGCCGTGGATGTCTGCATTTCCTGAGTTGAACATTCGCACATACGTTTCGTTGCAAGGGAAACCCGGCGTTTGGTTTTTCAGTTTGGATGCGACGAACCCAGTGGCCGTCCGCGTCGCTCGGTTGGCATTTCACCTTCCATATATGGATGCGCAGATCAGTGCCCAACGGGGCGAAGACGGTTGGTACGACTACCAAAGCAAACGTACGCATCGAGGCGAACCGGCGGCCGAGTTCGTTGGCAAGTATCGACCCACGGGAAAACCCTTTTTTGCTCAGCCCGGCACGCTGGAGTATTGGCTGACAGCTCGCTATTGCCTGTACGCGCGGAATAGAGCCGGCAAATTGCTTCGCGGCGAAATCGACCATCCGCCCTGGCCGTTGCAGCATGCCGAGTTGCAGGTCGATCGAAACACGATGCTGGAATCGATTGGCCTGACATCGAATGAGCAGCCGCATTTGTTGTTTGCGAAAGACATTGCCGTGAAAGCGTGGCTGAACACACGCGTTGCTTAACATTCCGGCAAATAGCTGCCAGCGTGGGGGATTCTATTCGCTCGTTGAACGTGATTGTGCTAACTTCCTGGCTATGCACGGATGCAAGGGAGTTGCCAAATGCTTGATCGAAATCTCAGATCGTCTGTTGGGGGTGCCGGAATCACCCTTTGCCGGATTCAAAAACACGGTCGTTCATTGGGGCTGATTGAACAGCTTGAATCTCGCCTGCTACTTGCAGCGAGTGAAATCAAGCTTCTGAATTACCTGGCCGAAAAGTCCGCGCTACTCGGACCTCAGGCGATTATCGGTGGAGCTACTTCTGGGCGTGGCAGTTACGGTTGGATGGCGTCACTGCAAAACAACCAAGGTCACTTTTGCGGTGGAACGTTGGTTGCAAAGGATGCCGTTGTAACCGCCGCGCATTGTGTTGAGGGAAACGCCGTCGACAACTTTGATGTGGTTGTGGGCCGTGAGAACTTGAATCGCACGGACGACGGTCAGCGTGTTGACGTTTCACAGATCATCGTGCACCCCGACTACGATGCTAACACCAACGATTCGGATATCGCCGTCTTAGTGCTGCGTGAACCGGTCAACGCAGACCCGATCGGCTATCTAACAGACTCAAGTGCGTCGCTTGCTACCCCAGGTACGAACGCCACGGTACTTGGATGGGGAACGATACGAGAAGGTGGGGACAGCGTTGATCGTCTTCGCGAAGTTACCGTGCCGATCGTATCGAACACAGTTGCGAATCGTCCCATCTCTTACGATGGTCAGATTACAAGTCGCATGTTGGCGGCAGGCCGATCGCAAGGTGGCGTAGATTCGTGTCAGGGTGATAGTGGCGGTCCACTTTTCGTTACCGATGGCCAGGGGAATCATCATCTGACGGGTGTCGTCAGTTGGGGTGAGGGTTGTGGGCGAGCGAACAAGTTTGGCATTTACGCCCGAGTGACGTCCTTCGATCAATGGTTGGATGGCATCATCGGAATCGATCCGCTTGGTCAGGTCGACTTTGATCAGGAACGCTACGTGTCGGGAAACGACGTGCAGGTTCTGCTGCGAGATAGCAACGTCGGCGGCGACACGGCTTCGGTTCGACTTACGACGGACGCTGGGGATCGTGAGACGATTGAACTGCAGCAGTTTTCACCTGGAAGATACCGCGGGAGCATCTCGTTAGCGTCTGCCGGTGTAGCGTTCGAAAACGGTACGCTGGATGTAGCGGGCTCGGATCAGATTCTTGTTGAATACGTAGACGCGAACGACGGTTTCTCCACCGGGTCGACAATCTCGGCAACAGCATTGGTGGTCGAGGATGATTTCGGCAACGGTCCCAGCAATGCTGAGCTCTTGTCGGCCGATCAGTTAGCGGGAACGCCGATCAATGCTGAGATCGAAGTCGCCGACGACAGCGATTGGTTTCAATTCGTTGCGGTAGCCGGCTCCGGTTATACGATCTCGCTTGAGCTGAATGGATCCTTGAACGACTCCGTGGTCACGCTATTCGATGCCGATGGCGAGACCGTGCTCGGATTCGACGACGATAGCGGTCGAGGTCTATCGTCGGAGTTGGCCTACTATCCGAACGAGTCGGGCACGGTGTTCGTCGAGGCGGCGGGTTTTGGAGCCAATATTGGTACGTACTCGTTGTCGGTTCAGTCGACCGACATCTTGGGCGACGATCACTCGGACATTGTGGGTGGTGCAACAACGCTAGAAGTCG
>CAYQMZ010000234.1:0-9851 GCA_964418725.1 uncultured Pirellulaceae bacterium | reverse complement strand
GTACAACCAACTGCTTCGCATTGAGGAGCAATTGGGTGACGCTGCTCGTTATGGCGGACCTTTGTTCCCAAAACGTTAGTCGTCGCAAGTTGAAGCAAATTGGAAAGGCCGGTGAAGTGTAAGCAACACTTCGTCCGGCCTTTTTTGTGCCTTCTAGTTGATTTGTTCCAGCTCTTATTTCCTGGAACCGACGAGCTCGAACAAAGAACTCATCCACTTATTCTTGGGAGGTGATTTCTTCTGGGGCTGCATGGCGCCGGTCTGTCGCGTGCCAATTTTTTCTCCCGTCAAGGGATCCATGATGACACCAGCTTCGCACATGATCACTCGGTCGCCGCCTTTAGATTTGGCAAATTCGAGTGCCTTTTCGCTGCAGCTTAAGATTCTCTTGCGATCGGAGCCTTCGGCTGAGGACGATGAAACTCCTAGGCTCAACGAGACTTGAATCTCTTGATCGCCCGCCAAGAATCCGTAGCCGCAGATTGAATTGCGAAGCCGTTCAGCCATTGCGGCCGCCATACCCAGTCGTGTGTCTGGCAACACGATGGCAAACTCTTCGCCGCCAACTCGTCCCACGGCGTCATAGGTTCGAATGGACTTCTGCATTCGTTGTGCGATTTGTTGCAGGATCTCGTCGCCGACGCTCAGTCCGAAACGGTTGTTGATTTGCTCAAGCTGGTCGACATCGACGGAGATGTAAGAAACGCTACTGCTGATTCTGGAGGATCGTTCGATTTCTTGGGTAAACCGCTCCATGAGCGTTTGTCGATTCAACAAACCCGTCAAACGATCGTGCGTTGTTATCAGAGCAAGCTGTCGGTTCATGCGAACGACGCGCTCCTGCAGCTCAATGATTCGCTCGCCAGTGCGTACGCGCAATTGCAATTCACGCGTTCCGGCGGGCTTGATCAAAAACTCGTCGGCTCCTGCTTCCAGGGCTTCCACCATATGCTCCTCGCCCTCACGGGCGGTGAGCATGATGATGTACGTGTAATTCAGCGCGTTTTGGGTACGACTTCGAAGCTCGCGACAGACGCTGACTCCATCAAGTTTTGGCATATTCCAGTCCAGCAATGCCAGTCGAGGACCAGCTGGGGACTTCAGAATGCGCAAAGCTTTCTCGCCATCGGAAACGAGCATCGGCTCGTATCCCCATTTTGAGAGATTCAGACGCAGAATTTCGAGTGTGGTGGAACAGTCGTCGGCAACCAGGACCTTCATGGAGGCTCTCCTTGATTCAGGCTGCTGAACCGTACGATTCCAGGGTGAAATTCCTACCCGGATACGTGCATATTAGGAAATCCAGTTGAGCAATGCGGTGGACGTTGACGGTTATGCGAACATTGACGGTGGCATCCGCAAGACGGAATGCAACATCTCCGGTCAACGACGACCAAACGAGCTGAGACTCTGCGACGGCTGACCGATCCGTACGACGCTATGTGGAGTAGATCCATTTACCGAGGAACATCGTCGGCAGCAGGAGTAGCAACACGACGAGCGCCGCGTATGGGCCAAGTACCGCCCAAACGACTGCTGCGTCCAGGACGACCAGTGAAAAGATGGCGTGCTTGACTGCATTTTGCACGTTTTCGGGTTCGGGCGTGGCAATGGCAATCATGCAACGTCGCACCACGCTGGTCACCAAGAGAACGAGCAGCGTTGGCCACCGAATCTTCGCCGCTAGTAGCGGCAGAACCTTTTCGGAATACCAAGGCCATGCTCCTAGGATGGCAATCCCAACCAGCATGACGCCCAGACCAAACATCAACATGTTGCGGCTGCTGTTCTTTGCCTCGCACCGTGCAAACCAAGTGATCCCAGCGACGTAGACTCCAATCCCAATTGCTACCAACAGTTGGTCAGTCGCGAGAATGCCGCAACTCATCCCTAACAGGATGTTCAGGCTACGGCAGCTACCCATCAGGATGGGAGCAACAGCAGTCTGCTTGGCCAGGCTGTCATACAGATAGATTGCCACTGCCAAGGCCGCTGCGATGAGTCCGGACTTTGGTTGGAAGGTTCCAAACCCAGGAAACGCAGCCAGCAGGATGCCTGCGGCGAGCAATCCGAAGCCAAGCTTTTGCGCCCAGGCTCGGTTGATGCGGCCGGAAGGAAGTGGCCGTTGAGGTCGTTCTTCTAGATCCGTCTCAAAGTCGTAGAAGTCGTTGAGGACCATGCCGCCGATGTATAGGCAGCATGATGCCGCACACAGAAACAGGAAATACGTGATTCCGATTCCTTCACATGGCCAGCCCTTCGTGAAGAGAAAGCCCATCAGAATATTCGAAATCGCTGTAAATACGTTCGGCAAACGAAAGAGCTGCAGATACGCGAATAGCTTTTCCTTGGATGTCATGTCCGAGTCTCAATCCGTCAGTTTTTGGCAAATGGACAATGAAGCGTGGAGACAATCTGAAGTCTCAGGCCAAATTCAGCTACTTGCACTGCGGTAGCTTTTCAGCGCCAACAGAAACACCGCACGCGACGCCACAAAGCTGAGGATTGTGGCAACGATCGCAAACAGTGGCAAAAACCAATCACTCTTCAGCGGCATGGCCATCATCCGCGCTGGTACGTTGACGACGATCAAGATCGGAATCGCAAAGGTGAAGAACCACTTTAGCGGCAAGAACGACTGATAGATTTCCATTGGATATCGAGAAAAGTTCGTGATATAGAACCAAAAGTTGTAGAGCGTTTGATTTCGCCCCAACCAGATGCTCGTTGCCGCCAATGAAATCATCAAGCTATACAGGATTGCAATCCCGCAGAGCACATAGAAGGGATACAGCACAAATACAATCGGCTGAATGACCAGTGGGTTTTCTGGTGCCGTCGTGAGCTTCCACAAGCTGAACCCCAACAATCCCAGTCCGACCGCGAAATTCGAGAAGGATGACCATTCAATGCGACGCAATGACACAAGAAACTGGGTGTCGATGGGTTTGAGTAACGCGAAGTCCAGGGCACCAGTTCGAATCAACTCGCTGAACTCCTGAGCGTTCGGCATGAAAAACGCCTGGACCAGACTATTCACAAGCATCGTTGTCGCAAGAAACACGAAGAATTGGTACTGCCCCCATCCCGATCGATGCACCAGTTCGCCGACTTGCTGAAACACAAGTAAGTAGAAGCCTAGATTCATCAACGTCCATGAAATGGACGAGATACATTCGATGATGAAGTTCGCGCGGAACGACATCGCACGAACTAGGTTGTTGCGGACGAAGATTCCGAAGACTCGCAAGTAATGAGGGCGTTCGATCGTAGCCATTGCATTACCCTCCGAATCCGCTGTAGCGACGAATGCCACGGGCGAGTGCGAATCGAGACAGAACGAAGAAGAAAACCAGCCACGCGAATTCGATCAATAGTCCGCGAATCAGCTCCGGGCCTTGCACTTTCCCTAGCCAAACGGCAGATGGGAAGTAAGCCAAGTATCGAAACGGCAAGAACTCAACAAGTTGATTCCACGGCGTCGGTAAAAAGTCCAGCGGAAACATGTGCCCGGACAAAAAGAAGCTCAGCAGCATATAAACGAATAACAGAGACGTGACTTCCAAAAACCAAAAGCTGAACAGGCCGATGGAGGCTTCTAAGTAAAAGCCGATCAGAAATCCCATGATCAATGCCGCAAGGTACGCCAAAATCTGGCCGGCACTGGGCCAGTCCGGGAAGAAGTTGCCGCACAGCCAAAATACAAAGGCAAACGGAAAGATGGCAACTGAGTAGTAGGCCAGTTTGTGAGAGATTCGACTTAGCAGCAGGAACGTAAGTAAGTCGATCGGTTGCACCAGGAACTTTTTGATCTCACCATTGCGTACTTGCGTTGCGATTCCACTCGCAAGTGCCGGCATGCTTGAAAATGCACGACTGAGCATCGTTAGCAAGTAGTAGGCCACCATGTCGCCGTATGAATAGCCGACGATTTCGGTTCCCTCGTTGCCAGGCACGCCGACTTTGAAGATTTCTCTCCATAGGAAGATCTGCGTGACGATCGGCAGGAACCGCATCAGAGTTCCTAACGCAAAATCGCCGCGGTAAACCAGTCGCTCTTCAAGCGAGATGCGTAGGATCGTCCACCAAGTTTTCGCTCGAGCCCACATGCTCGGGGGCTGCAACGCCAATTCGCTCATTTCGTTCCTCATCTGTTTCGCTCATCGTAACCGTTGGAGCGAAGATGAAGAACTGTGAAAGCGACCCCATGGCGGGATGTGTCAGCTTTTGTTGCGTCGCGCGAGAACGGCCTTACTTAGATCGGACAGAAGTGTTTCGGTTTCGTCCCAGCCAATGCAGGCGTCGGTGATACTGAGACCTCGCGTTAGACCTGTAGCGTCGTCGCCAAGCTTTTGCTTTCCTTCGACCAAGTTGCTTTCAATCATGACGCCCATGATGCGCTGGTCGCCGTACTCGAGCTGAGCACAGATATCGCGACACACATATTGCTGCCGCTCGTGTTTCTTGCGGCTATTCGCATGACTGCAGTCGACCATGATGCGAGAACGAAGGCCAGCCTTCTCTAGCAGTTCAGACGCGGTATCAATGCTGGCTGCGTCATAGTTCGTATGCTGTCCGCCGCGCAGGATAATGTGGCAGTCTTCATTGCCCGCAGTAGCAAAAATTGCCGAGCGGCCTTCCTTCGTCACCGACAGGAAGTGATGGGGGCACTTCGCCGCGCCGATTGCATCAACAGCAATCTGAACGCTTCCGCCCGTGCCATTTTTGAACCCGACTGGGCATGAGAGTCCAGAGGCCAGTTCGCGGTGGCCCTGGCTTTCTGTAGTGCGTGCTCCAATGGCTCCCCAGCCAACCAAGTCGGCAACATACTGCGGGCTAATCAAATCCAGGAATTCGGTCCCTGTTGGCAAACCGAGCTGATTGATATCGCGTAGCAGCCCGCGGGCAACTCGCAGCCCCTTGTTAATCTCGAAGCTGCCGTCCATGCCTGGATCGTTGATGAGTCCCTTCCAACCGACGGTGGTGCGTGGCTTTTCGAAATACACACGCATGACGACCAGCAACTCGCTTTGGAATTGCTGTTGCAGCTTCGCGAGCCGATTCGCGTAGTCAATTGCTGCTTCGGGGTCGTGGATCGAGCATGGACCAACGACTGCTACGAGTCGATCGTCTTGCTCTTGTAACACCTTCTGAATCCCTTCGCGTCCCTTGGCAACGGTCTCAGCCACTTCGGGCGAGGCGGGGATTTCTTCCATCAACTCGCGCGGTGTCAGCAACTGTTTGATTGCCTTGATCCGCAGGTCATCGGTAGCGGGGCTGGATTGCGCTTGCTCAGTCATGGTTGTCCTGCGGCAAATGAGGGGTTGGCTTGATATCGTAAATCGACGAGCCACTAATTCGACTATCGTCAAAGTGTCAGAAATATCAACCGGTAGACGGCTTTCTGTGTCAATCTAAAGCACGAAATGTCGCTGGGTTGGCTTCGCTTAACAGCCTCATGCCTCCGCGGAGGCAATTCACCGCATCAGTGCGAGTTAGAGACAAATAGAAGGACGTCGGTTCGGCCAATTCGATTCAAAGGTGCGAAGCCCGTTAGGTCCGCTTGTCCGTCTGCTCAGACAAGTGTCAATTTACTTCCCGTCGTATTGGCCAGTTTTGTTCAATGTTTTTGCAATGAGAACGCCAACGCCCTAAGCCGTGGCGAAGTTCTCTCGAAAATCGGCGGATTTCAGACGATGGTTCGCCAGCATCTGTTAGCGCAATGATCCTGATCAACGAATTCTTCTCTAATTCACCTAAAGCGGTATTTCAGTGCTTTAGGTCGTTTAGCTAACGGAATTTTCCCGGGGTGTTTTCGCGTTGATGCGCCAGGCTATATAAAGAAGGGTGATTTCGAGTGGGAAAAGTTCGCTGACCATTGCTGTGCTACGAAATGGGTAGGGCTACTCAAGACTTTGCGCCGTCCGACCATCTTCTGGCGATCGCCGAAGAGTTCGTGGAACGCGTGCGCAATCGCGAAACGCCGACGGTCGAAGAGTACATCGAACGCTATCCCGATTCGGCGGACGAAATCCGTCGTTACTTGCCGATGCTGATTCCGGCGAGTTCGGCTCCTTCTGTTGGTGACTCGGTTGCTTCTGTTCATCCGATCCCAGCCGAGATGCTCCCGGTTGGCGTCAGTCGCTATCACGTTCAGACGTTGATTGGGACCGGCAGTATGGGAGCTGTCTATCAAGCGCGAGATTTGGAGCTAGATCGAATCGTTGGTCTCAAGATTCCTCAGTTAGACCACGGCCAATCCGTTGAGCGGTTCTACCGCGAGGCGAGGGCAATGGCCACGGTCAACCATCGCAACATTTGCGCGGTTTACGACGTGGGCCAATTTGAGCCCGATGATATCGACTCGGATGATCTCAGTGGTATCGTTGGCAGACCGTATCTGACGATGGGCTACATCCAGGGGGCCGAGCTGTCGCTTCAGATGACAGAGGAGGCCTGGGACCAGGTGGATGCCGCCAAGCTGGTGGCCAAGATCGCCAATGCTCTGCACGTGATTCACCAAGCTGGCGTCGTGCATCGAGACGTAAAGCCTGGCAACATCATCATGGATGAGTCGGGAGAGCCGGTCATTACGGACTTTGGTTTGGCTCGGCGTGATCTTCCCGAAGAAGTTGAACTGACTGTCGACGGTCAGATAATCGGCAGTCCCGCCTATAT
The DNA here is from genome assembly GCA_964418725.1 of uncultured Pirellulaceae bacterium. Taxonomy (GTDB): domain Bacteria; phylum Planctomycetota; class Planctomycetia; order Pirellulales; family Pirellulaceae; genus CAYNJG01. The sequence goes on along the minus strand of CAYQMZ010000234.1, from coordinate 3,173 downwards.
GTCGCCGGAGCAGATCAACGGCCGACCAGAGCTTGGACCTCAGGCGGATGTTTACTCGTTGGGGGTGATGCTTTACGAGATGTTGTGTGGGCAGCGACCGTTTCGAGGTTCGCCGCTGACGCTGTTACGAGACATCTGCTGGAAAGAGGCTGCGAATCCCACATCGCTACGAGAAGATCTGGATTCCGATCTCGAATCGATTTGCCTACGAGCCATCGAAAAAGATCTGGAGAAACGATATCAATCCGCATCGGCGCTTGCAGATGATTTGAATGCGTACCTAGACGGTCGCTATGTCCCACCACCGGCACCTCGTCCGAAACGGCGATCGTTTCTGTGGTTCACGTTGCCATTGGCGGCAGTGTTGCTGGGCCTCATCGTTTGGAAACCTGAGTTTCTATCGATCGCTCCGCCCGAACCCATCGAAGAAAATGGCGGCTTCGAACTCGTCGAAGACTTTCAGCCTCGTATGTCTCGAGATGAGTTTCGGTCGGAGTTAAAGGATGCATTTCATCAGCACTTTTCGCATCGATCGTACATCAGCAAAGCTCCGAATATTTCAGAGCGGTATCGGAAGGCATTCGAGAACTTTGGAATCAGTCCCGATTCGACATCTGCCAACGCGCTGAAGCTGTTCATGGAACAGCAACCGGAGGAGATCCGAACTGATATTCTGGTTGGGTTGGAATCTTGGTTGCTGTGTATGCTGCGGGAGTCTGAGGATGTTCCTGTTCCATGGTTGAGAACTCAACTGGAAGCTAATCACTCGCATCATTCTCCGTTGCGAACGGCCTTGTTGGAAATGGATGCGGAGAAGATTCGCGTGCTCACCAAGCAATTCGCGATTAAGCATGTTGATCCGCGCATCGGTGTGCTTTGTAGTCTCTATATGCGACGGCAAGATCCTGAGTCGGCAATGTGGTTGGCCAATCAGGTGCGCGAGTCCTACCCGGAGAATGTTGAGTCGCAGGCGACCATTGGAGTGCTGCATGCCGACCTAAAGCAACATCGGCTTGCCTGCGAAGCATTTCAAAAAGCAGCGGATCTCGATCCAGCACCGCAATTCTACACGCGGCTTAGTTTGTGTCGGGTTGCTCAGAATCAGCCGGAAAAAGCGATCGATGCGGCAAGTAAGGCGTTGGACCTGAATCCGAATCACATCGCGGCCACATATGCACTGGGACGTGCTCACTTTCGAGCAGGCCATATCGACGAGGCTATCGTGGAATTGCAGCGGGCCGTCGAAAGTGACTGCATGTCGCTACCGCAGGCTCACGCATTCCTCGGTCGTGCGTACGTGCGGTCAGAGGATGCCGAGCAGGCGATGAAGCATGCGCGGCTGGCCATCGAGTTCTATCGGGAAAATGAAGCGGTGTACAACCTGACTCGATTCGCGCAAGACATGTTGTCCGAATTCGAAATGATCGACGAGCACGGTTACCAAGGTGAACGCTTCGAATTGGCGCGTGCTTACATCCGCAACGCAAATTCACCGATGCAGTTTCGCAGGCTGCGACCATTCCTAGTCCGACTACGGGCCGATATCTCCGCCAGTGAGTACGAAGGTGCCGAACAGCAACTCGAAGCAATCAAACGCTGGGTCACGCAGGTCGATCGAGTGCGAAAAGTACGCAAGTAGCTGGCGTTGCGGCGAGCTTGCCGCATGCAAAAGCGAAGTTGTTGGCGACGTCCAAACACTTATGCTCACTGCCTCGGCAGGTCGGACACCTGCGGGTTTCGGGATCAGCGATTTCTGGGGTCCCATATGGAGGCCACTTTTTTCGGTTTTGTTTCGCAACCGCCGTGATGGGCCTATCTGTCGCAGCGGCGTCTAGGCGATAATCGCCGCACAGACACCTCTCTGATGGGCAGCAAGCATGGATGAAAAAGCTTCAGTTGATACCTCGTCGGCAAACGCTCAGGATGACGCACGGCCGGATAGTTTATTCAGTGCCGCCTATATCTCGCTGTTGCTGACTCAGTTCTTTGGGGCAGCTAACGACAACATTCTCAAGCAAGTGTTGACGTTCATGGTCGCAACGGGCATCTGGTCCGGTGACCTCGGTTGGAATGGTTTAGGTGAGGGCGGACAGGTTGTACCCGCACTTTGCCTGACGCTGCCGTTTATCTTGCTGTCTGGCTACGCTGGCCAGATCTCCGATAAGTACAGCAAACGCACGGTGATGTATTGGGTTAAGGTTGCAGAGATTCCAATCGCAATCGTCGGGTTCGTCGGTTTCTACACACACAATCTGTGGCTGACGATCGGAGCGATGTTGTTGCTGGCGATTCAAAGCTCGTTCTTTGGCCCAGCCAAATACGGTGTCTTACCTGAAATCACGCGCGATGAGCATCTCAGCATGGCAAACGGTGTCATCAACATGCTGACGAACTTAGCCGTCATTGCCGGTTCTCTGATGGCGGGCCCGCTTTGTGACTTATTTCATCCGCAACCGCCTGCGATTCCAACAGTGTCCGTTGAGAGCGTCTCTGCGGATGCGCCAGAAAGCAAGAGTGTGGCAGCATTCGAGCTCGCTGTGACAAAAGACCTAGCGAAGCAAAAGGCGGCGGAAAATGTAGTCTGGGCAGAAGTTGGCTCTGTCGCCAAAGGTACCTTCCTCAGCGACGCCGATAGAACTTTGGAATCCGTCTCGATCGACATCAATGGCGACGGCACAAACGACTCGGTGACTTTAGGGCAGGCAACATCGATCACCACCAACGATCAGCAAACGCTGGGTAGTCTGGTCGTTAGCCAAGATGCGAGCTTTGAATTCACACCCTCAGAGGATTACTTTGAATTGGTGCGAAGCCCCGTTCCTTGGGCGCCGGGTGTCGGGTTGGTCGCCGTCGCGATCCTTTGGTACCTGTCGGTTTTGCGTTTCCCGAAAGTGCAGGCGGCAAATCCAAGCCTGAAGATTGACCTGAATCCGTTCAAGACCTATTTCGAATCGCTACGCATGATGGCGACCGGTCCGCTGCTGGCGGTGGTAATGGCTTGGGCCGCGTTTTATATGATCGCAATGATTGCTCTGCTGATTCTGCCGGAGTATCAAACGATCCTGAAGATCTCGTTTACAGAGACGAGTTACCTGTTGGGGATCCTGGGGATCGGAATCGGTGTCGGAAGTGTCGTGACTGGTTGGATCTCTGGCAGTGAAATTCGGCCATGG
>CAYQMZ010000233.1:4593-9893 GCA_964418725.1 uncultured Pirellulaceae bacterium | reverse complement strand
CCGCACGCAGTTCTCGATCACGACGGAGGGCGACCCCCGGCGGCGATTCATAGTCGCCCATAGTCAACGGAATGCTATCTAACTCCACAGCGAAAATGTCGGCCTGACTTGTCGGATCATGGGGCCGACCGAAGATGAGAAAATCGTGGGCGCCGTTTCCGCGAGCGAGGAAATCGAGCAGCCCGTCGCCGTTCACGTCGTTAACAACCAGTACTTCATCTGATTGCGAGCTGCCTAGCTGAATCTCCATCAGTGGATCGTACTGCAACTCCGAACGCGCCACAGTTCGATGTTGTGCAAGACCTCGAGACCTTTCCCAAGTTGCATCGATCAATTGATCGGACAGCATGCCTTGAACAAGGGCGTCAGCAGTCGAATCCCCGTTGTTGAAGACGCGAATTTCACGCGTGACCAGTTCTCCGGGCGATGCGTGCCCGAATGGAGCGATACTTACCGCCAGATCAGCAGCCAGTAGATTCCGCGAATCAAGTTGCTCGAAACGGGAGCTTGTCCGGTGGAATAAAGAACAGATTTTCATGCCGCTTATTAGCACTCCACCGGCGTATCGAACCAGTGTTTAACGCAGGTGCGGATCGTTGTGTACTCAAGGATTTAGCAGTAGGCACTTGTGAATTTGAGGCAGTGTGGCAGCGCAGTGAACAAATCGCTACGCTGCCAGGGCCCTACGTTGCGGGCTAAGAGATATTCACACAACAGTGCGCACAGATTGAAGACCTGAGTTGAAAGTTCGCTACGACTTTGAATACTCGCCGTCTGGGCGTTGGAACCACAAGGCGAACAGACCGTCGCCTGATGATATTGCCTGGGGCAATGTAGTGGTTGCAGAATTCCCCCAGCAAGTTGATATCGAGGCGATCGCTCGGCTCGGTCGTGAGGCGAGCAGTCTCCACACTTTGATGTTGTCAGATTCAGATGCCGACGACAGTGTCATGCAGATCATCGCTAGGATGCAACGGCTCGAGCGACTGTTTCTATCTAACACGCAGGTGACCGACGAAGGCTTAAAGTGCCTCTGGGACACTGATTCGGGAAGCCGGCTGTTGAAGCGACTGACGCTGACCGGCTGCCCAATTACGGATCACGGGCTGAATGGCATCGAGAACTTGCAGCAACTTGAGTCGCTGCTCCTGGTCGATACAAGGATTGGCGACCGAGCGATGGAACATATCGTGAAGCTGTCTCAGCTGAAGATTCTTTGGCTGGACGGGACACTTGTTACCAATGACTGCATCGGTCACCTTCTTCAACTACCGCAACTCGGACGACTCCACCTAAACCGCACCGCAGTAACGGATGCAGGAGCGGAGGAACTGCTCGGTGCAACAACGCTTCGCAAATTGCATCTTGCTGACACAAGAGTTAGCGATGAGATGGTAACTCGACTGAGAACGAAACTCACCAACACCATGGTTTGGGCTGATAGTGGCTACGGCGTGTAGCCAACTCGGGTCGCGTTAGAACGCGCTATCGCGTTGATGCACGATAACGAGGTCAGCTCGTCTGAGCCTTATTCCTCATTTTCGAACGAGCTCGACTGAGCATCGGTCCAACACTGTTTTCAGGCATGCCAACAACAGAACTGATCTCGCCGTAGCTCTTACCTTCCAAGTGGTACATGCGGATGACGTCGGCCTCGTTTTGAGGCAAATCCGCCAACAACCGTTCAACCTCTTCCTTGTCGCTAATTCGCGACTCGAAATTGGCCGACGGATTGGCAACGTCCACATCTGTGGTGAGAGTTGCAACCGTTCCACGCTTCATCAGTTGTCGAACGACAACGCGACGAGCTACCACCGTTAGATAGGTAGCGAGACTGCTGCGACCGCGGAACTGACGAAGCACAGCGAAATCATCGCGGACCACCGCCAGAAAAACTTCGGAAACGAGATCTTCGCGATCCTGATCGGTAAGACGCAAACTACGGGTCGAAGCCGCGTGGTTCACGACATGTAAGACCAAGCCCAAGAAGCGGTCTACGAAGTTCTCCCACGAGCGAGGTTCTTTCGCGAGACAACTCTGCAACAAATTTCGATCGAATTCGGATAGTGCCATCCGATTCCCTTTCTTCGCCCCGTATAGCCAGACTCCTCCATGAGCCTATTTAACCCTTGCGACTGCGGGGGTTTGCGATACTTACCCGATTTTATGCCTCTGTTACAAGTGAAGCAAGGTAAGCCCAGTCTTCGCCGCTTGACAGGTTCACAAGACGGCCCTACAGTTCCGGCAGTAACGGTCGCATTAAACGCACCGAAGTACTGCCTTGATAACGACTTGAATACACCAGAAGTACTCATTTAGTCTTTTGGATTTAAGTTATGTTTCAGGCAATCCGAAGATCGAGAAAAACGACGTTAGTTTCGGCAGTGGGGATCTGCTGGCGCTGAAGTCACCATCATTTCAGGAGTTTGTGTTCGATGACTCACGTCGTTGCCCAACCTTGTTTCGCCTGCAAGTACACCGATTGCGTTGTCGTTTGCCCTGTAGAGTGCTTCTATGAAGGCGAACAAATGGTTTACATCCACCCCGAAGAATGCATCGACTGTGAGGCCTGCGTGCCTGAGTGCCCCGTCGAAGCCATCTTCCACGAAGACAACGTTCCGGACGAGTGGAAGGACTTCACCCCGCTGAACGCCGAATTGGCATCACAGTGCGAAGTCATCACCGAGAAAAAAGACGCGATGTGCTAGTCGCCGCTTGAACACGAGTTCGAGCCACCGAATCATAAAGAGCCTGGCCTTTGGTCAGGCTTTTTTCGTTGATGCACGTCTTAGAGGTTTCGGACAACGTCGGCAGCAATTGACAAACGAAACTCCACAAAAGACAACTTACCACTCGTGGAGGCAATCCACGTACTAACGCCCCTTTCAATCGACTGCGCCGAAAGTACCGATGGCTAAAGGCAAACACTACATCTACACGATTTCTAACCTCTTCAAAAAACATGGCCAACGCGAGGTCCTGCGCGAAATCAATCTGGCGTTCTACCCTGGTGCCAAGATCGGAGTACTGGGTCGGAATGGTGCCGGTAAGAGTACGCTGCTCCGCATCATGGCTGGTGATGACAAAGAGTTTGAAGGCAAAGCCAACCTAGCACCAAACTACACCGTCGGCTTTGTGCGGCAAGAACCACAATTGAACGAAGAGCTCGACGTCAAAGGTAACGTCGAAGAGGCCGTCGCCGAAAAGCGTCAGGTGCTCGAAGAGTACAACGAAATCAATATGAAACTCGCCGATCCCGATCTGGATCCGGATGAGATGGCAAAGCTCTGCGACAAGCTGGCCGTGTGCCAGGACAAGATTGATGCGGAAGATCTGTGGGAGCTAGATCGCACGATCGAAATTGCCATGGAGGCCATCAATCTTCCACCTGGCGATGCAGACGTTTCCAAGTTGTCAGGTGGTGAGCGACGCCGAGTCGCATTGTGCAAGACGTTGCTTCGCCAACCTGACTTGCTGCTTCTTGACGAACCGACAAACCACTTGGATGCAGACGCGGTAGCGTGGCTTGAACGACATCTTCAGGATTACCCAGGCACGATCGTCGCGGTAACGCACGACCGCTACTTCCTGGACAACGTTGCGGGTTGGATTCTCGAGATCGATCGCGGCTATGGCTTTCCATTCGAAGGAAACTACACCGCTTGGCTACAGCAGAAAGCGGAACGCCTACGACAAGAAGAGAAGCAAGCCTCCGCCCGACAAAAAACACTGGCTCGCGAGTTGGAATGGATTCGCATGTCTCCGAAGGCACGCCAATCGAAAAGTAAGGCTCGAATTCGAGATTACGAGAAGCTCAAGGAAGAAGAAGCACGAGATCGCATCGAGGACTTCGAGATCCAGATTCCACCCGGAAAGAAGCTTGGGGAATTGGTGATCGAGGCTGACGAAATCTCAAAAGCATTCGGCGACAAACAGCTCATCGAAAACCTGAGCTTCCGTCTACCGCGTGGTGGCATCGTTGGGATCATTGGCCCTAACGGAGCTGGTAAAACTACGCTATTCCGTATGCTTACAGGTCAGGACACGCCCGATTCTGGGACGATCCGCCACGGTGAGACGGTCGAAGTTGGTTACGTGGATCAGAGCCGCGACACGTTGCGGGCGGACGCCTCCGTCTTCGAGGAGATATCCGGCGGACACGAGACGCTGGACATGGGTGGCCGCTCGATCAACGCCCGGGCGTACGTGAATCGATTTAACTTCAAAGGTCCGGATCAGGAAAAGAAAGTCGGCACACTGTCCGGTGGCGAGCGGAATCGTGTCCAATTGGCCAAGCTGCTACGTCGTGGTTCCAACGTCCTGTTATTGGACGAACCGACGAACGACCTGGACGTCGATACCTTGCGTGCATTGGAAGAGGCGATCCTCAACTATTCAGGCTGCGTGGTGTGTATCACACACGACCGCTGGTTCCTGGACCGGATCGCGACGCACATTTTGGCATTTGAAGGTGACGCGTACGTTCACTGGTGCGAAGGAAACTTCCGCAACTACGAGACGCAGAGACGCGAACGACTGGGCCTCACCGAAGAACAACCCAAGCGATTCAAGTACAAGAAGCTTGTTCGCTAAGTTACTCAACGAGTGACTGGAGAGTTAACGGGTTCGTCGATAACGGGCGCGCACAAAAAAAGAGGGAACGCAATTGCGTTCCCTCTGCGTTTTCGCCTTTGCTCAAGTAGTTTCCTACTTGCCAAGGAAAGTCTTTCGCAGCCACGCGTTCTTACGTCGCTCGAGTTCCATCAGCTTTTGGAAGACCGTCATCTGACGAGCCTGGTAGTTGTAACCACCTGCTGGTTGGAAATAGACCTGACGAGCTGCTTGGCACTTCGGGCAATTGCAGTTTTGAGCGTTTGCTTGTGAACTCAAAAATCCGATCGAAAGTAACGCAGCCGCAACGACAGCTAGGATGTTTCGCATCTTCTTCTCCGAAATAGTCTAATCGTCTGTCCGAACAATCGCTGCCAAGTGGCAGAAATGTTGATGTTGCGAAGTTCGACGAAGTTGGTTGACGAGGAACTGAGCAAACTTAGATCGCAAATGAGGTGTTTTCACATCAACGGCGATAGATCTCGGTGAGAATTCACAACATGCGGTCCGGTTGTAGGCTCTGTAGCCATCAAGCCGGGGGACAGATTTGTGATAAAGCCACAGTCAACCCGATTTGGGGTTGTGGGTCTCGTTTGCACCTTTCGGAATCAGCCCAATCATCATTCCGGGCAAGAATACATCCGGCAGCGCCGCAGGATCTCGATCATCCATTACGAAGACGTCGTAAC
>CAYQMZ010000233.1:2711-4583 GCA_964418725.1 uncultured Pirellulaceae bacterium | reverse complement strand
GTGCTGCTCGGCAAGCTGCTGTGTGACGTCGATCGCCTGACCGCAGCCATAGACCAGGATCAGGCGGCCTCCCGGCTTCAAGTGCTGGTGACCATCGCGAAGAATGGAATGCAACAACTGAAATTCTTTGTCATACAACGCGTACTCGCTCCATTGCTTTGGCGAGGCGTCTTCCCAAGGTGGGTTAGAGACGATCAGATCGAATGTCTCCTCAGGGCGCAACACTGCGTATGCACTTGAGTCGCTCGGCAATTCTTCCCCATCATCAGATCCTTGCGATTTCTCCCAGGCCGGCGTGGATGGAACCAAACGGACGTCGATCGGCAAACTCATGCGTGTCGCGTTCTCACGTGCGCAGTTGACAGCCTGGGGATTGATGTCGGTAGCAACGACACGACTGGCTCCCATTTGCTTACAACACAGGGCAATCAGCCCGGAACCGGTCCCAATCTCAAAGACGCTTTTGCCTTTGATGAAATCGGGGTGATCCTCAAGCAGTTTCCGCAAACTCTGCGTGTCCAGTGGTTCCCAAAATACGCTCTCGTGCAGCCCAATCTTGTGGGGAAGCTGGTCAACTTGTCGCCATACGAGCTCGCGTGAGCCAGGCCCGCCAGTCCCGTCCGACTGCGAATGATTGGCCGTCAGGTTTTCCCTGGAGTGCGACCAACTTGTCCACACCCTACCCTGCGTAACCAGCAAAAGCAAAACCACGCAAAAACCAACAACGATCGCGAAGGTCAGGACTGGATGATGTCGATTTCTTCGAGTGATCATGCGCAACGCCGACTGAGCCAGTCTGGCATCTTGTGGGGAAAACTGGGTTGGTTTAGCTTGTCTGGTTGTGGAATTGGGCGAACGGCTAAAACTGGCGCAAGTTCCACTGCGAAGTGCGATCGCCAACATGCGTGAGGGTTTGGCGAGTATTTTACTTGGAATAGAAAGGTCGAAGGAACCATGTCAATTCTTCGAGTCGGTTCAACAGACAAATACTCCGATGGTTGGGATACGGTATTCGGTGGCGGCAAGTCGAAGAAGAAAACCGTAAAGAAGAAGGCAGCCAAGAAAGCCAGTAAGAAAGCGGAAGCTGCTCCAAAAGTTGCGGCCAAGACGCCCTCGAAAAAGAAAGCCAAGCCAGCGAAGAAGGCAAAGCCCGCTGCGGCGAGTAAGAAAAAGGCCGTGAAACCGAAGGCAAAGCCTGCGAAAAAGAAAGCGGCCAAGAAGTCTGGCAAAAAGAAGAAAAGCACCAAGCAGCTGACGATGTTCTAATGGGTCGACATTCGACCGCAGAAAACTCTCCCAAACGCGTTCTTTTCAAAGAAAGCTACCGATGAAGATTCATTTGAAGTATTGCTCACAGTGAAATTATGAGCCCAAGGCCGTCAGTTTGGCGAGCCAGATTCTCTCGACGTTGAAGCAAAAGATTTCGGTATTCGAACTGGAACCCTCCGGCGGCGGATGTTTCGAGTTAACAGTGAACGACTCGCTGATCTATTCGAAACTTGAAACCGGCCAGTTCCCCGAAGAAGAGGCAATCGTCGCTCAGGTGACAAACCTAGCGTGAGGGAATCTGATTAAAGATCACTCTCTGCCGGGCGACCGGCAACTGCATCGCTGGACGAAACGCCCGTTTCCCGCCTACACGTATGTGCCGGGCAAGACACCACATCCAACCAGGGAAACGGACGGACACAGTTTTGGCCGGACCGAACCACACGTCGAGCATTTCGATCCAGACAACTGGATAGATTGCTCGGCGTTTCTTTTTGGCGTCGACCTGTTCAATTCGGGCTTCTTCTGGGAATCACATGAGCAGTGGGAAGCCGTCTGGCATTCCGTTGGCCGTACTGGCGTGCTGGGCGATTTCCTCAAAGG
>CAYQMZ010000233.1:0-2701 GCA_964418725.1 uncultured Pirellulaceae bacterium | reverse complement strand
GGCGTGAGGCGTCACCTAGATCGCGCCGTCGAACTGTTCTCAAGCGTAAGTCAACAGCATGGTCTGCTCTGTGGTCTCGCGCCAGACGATCTTGTACGACTTGCTCGTGAAGCGAAAGGCGAGCTACCTCCAACGGTTAACTCAACTGGCGACGGCCCAACTTCCGAGTCGTCCGAAATCCAGGACCTAGGACTGCAAATTAAACTGCATCTGCAGCGACCTAAGCCTTCTTGATATACAGCGAGCGGTATACGGGTTCATCGTGTTTCCGCATGCGACGTTCGAAATGCGTGCGGTAGTCTAGATCGTGCTCGGCAGGCTTCTCTTCGACAGGCTGCGGGCCATCTAACTGGGTGCTCTCCGCGACTTGCTCCAAAGCACTATCAAAGTACTCCTGCACATCAGTCCAGAAATGCAACTCTCCGTTCGGCTTCAGCGCGCGTTGTACGTGCTTTAGAAACACGTCGTTCATGATGCGTCGCTTGAAGTGTCGTTTCTTCCACCAGGGGTCGGGAAAATAGACATGGATGGCATCCAACGACTCGTCGGACACGTGCTTCTGCATCAGTCGCATGGCGTCGCCGTGCAACATCTTGCCGTTGGTAAGCCCTTTCCTAGCCAACTTGGCCGCTGCAAACCGAGCATACTTCCCTGCAATTTCAATCCCAACGAAGTTTCGATCGGCATGGTCGGAGGACGCCGTTTGCATAAACAGCCCCTTACCCGAACCGATTTCCAACTCGGTCGGCGCCTCGCGGTCGAACAGATCCAGCACATTCCAATCGTCGTCAAAGTCGATCAGTGTGAATATGTAGTCGCTCAGATCGATGTTTTTATCGACACGAGGAAGAGATCGACGTCCCAAGGCGAATGCTCACTGAAATGGCCAGATTGATAGAAGCCTCATTTTGATCCTTGTCTTCGCGTCTAACAATTGGACAGGAGTCATTTTGAGCCGTGAACTCGCTCGAAAGTCGCAATCGCCGCTTCGATATCCGCAAAGTCTCGCTGGATCACTCCAACACCCTCGGGAGCCACATCTGGCGAGTCAGCCCTTCGCTTGAGCCACACACTACCTATATCAGCCGCTTTAGCACCGGCGATGTCGCTGACCAACGAGTCGCCTACAACAATCACCTGCTCTCGCTGGAGAGACATCTGCTCCAAGGTGTATGAAAAAATGTACGGATCCGGCTTAGCCACCCCGACGGCTTCCGAGATCGTGACCACCTCAAAGTAGGAATCCAATTGCAGTTGCTGCAGTTTGGGGATCTGCTCGGAGACGAGATTGTTCGTGACAATCGCCAGCCGGACTCCCATCTGACGAAGTCGCGTCAGCAGTTTGTGTGTCCCAAGCACCACCTGGCTGGCTCGATCGTAATCTTGGCGAAACTGTTGGTATTCGTTCAGAGCCGTCTCTTCGTCTATCTGAAGGCCGAACGAGCCGAAGAGCTGCCGCATGCGCGTGATGCGGGCTTGGCACTGACTGAGCTCCCCTGACAGAAGCCGGAGGTGAACAGCCTCTAGGGCAATCGAGTACCGATCCTCGAGCTCGCGGATGGGTACGCTCTGCATGACTTGGTTGCGGCGGGCCAGTTCCTGAAGAGCAGACCGCGCACCGTGCAGATGATCGTAGAGCGTGTCGTCCAGGTCGAATAAGATCGCTTCCATGCCGCAGCCGACTTTCAACGGCACTCGATCCGGCCCAGGCAGAGTCACTCAGGCTTGTTCAATGGAATCCCGCGAATGACGCCTTCCACGACCAAACGATCTTCAACGAAGCCCTGGAAGTTCGCCACGATCATGCGATTGCGACGTGCCTTCACCAGCTTGCAGCAAACGTAGAATCGATCCCCCGGCTTCACCATGTCTCGAAAGCGAACTTCGTCGAGACCACCAAAGCCAACCATGTCCGATCCAAGCAGATCGAAGCGTTGCGTATAGAAACTGCACAGTTGAGCTGCCGCCTCGCACATCACGACACCGGGCATCAAAGGCATCCCTGGCATGTGACCTCGCACACAAAACTCTGAGTCGCTTAGGTCCTTGTAGGCGAGACAAATGTGCTCCTCTTCGTCGACCATCACGATGGCCGTCAGCTGCTCCATTTCGAACCGCTGCGGGTTGCATTTGCGGATCTCCTCGATGTCGGCATAGACCTGATTGAGGTCCACTTTTGCGAGATCGACAATCAGTTCCTTGCCAGCAGCCATAAATCGTTGATACCCAGAGTTTCGGAGACAGCCACTACTTCCCAAAAAGCAAATGACGCTGAAGCAGTTACGTCAGTAAACGAAGAAGGGAACGTGAATACGTTCCCTTCGCAGTGTTCGCGGTAGCGGCGACAGACTAAGTCTTCACCTTCGCTCGCTTTTGCTTGCGCGCCTTTGCGTTGGCTGGACGCTTTCCGTGATTCGCTTTTTTCAGCTTACGATGTGGCTTTGCCATGGTTTTGCTTTCTATTCTAGGAACGAATGTTCAGTGCGGACCGGGTGTCACTTTGCCTCGGCGTAGCGACGAGCAACTTCGTCCCAATTGACGATATTGAAGAACGCAGCCACGTAGTCTGGACGGCGGTTCTGATAGTTCAAGTAGTACGCGTGCTCCCAGACATCTAGCCCAAGGATCGGGGTACGGCCTTCCATCAATGGTGAATCTTGGTTCGGAGTGCTCTCAACGACAAGCTTGCCGCCGTCAACAC
>CAYQMZ010000232.1:0-9901 GCA_964418725.1 uncultured Pirellulaceae bacterium | reverse complement strand
GTCTCCGATCCGATCACGATCCCAGATCGATTGCGTGGCGAAATGTTTGTACTGATCGATCCGGATCGCAACGGCGATGTCGACGAGTTCCCTCACGATGACAATCGACACGTTCAACCAATTCGCGTGAACGACGCACCGCTCGCCGATTTGATCGTCGGTGACGTCGTGGTGCCAACGCAAGTCACGGCAGGAGGAGAAGTTGAAGTTCGCTATTCCGTGACGAACCGAGGCATGGGCGAGACCAACACGGGCCGATATGCCGAACAGGTTTGGCTGACGCTCGACCAAGATCGGCCTCACCCAGGACAAGGTGACGTGTTGCTGGCGACGTTCGCCCGTGACGACTCGCTGGGACAAAGTGAGGGCGTTGATCGGATCGAAACAGTCACGATCCCGAATCGCATAAGCTCGGGACAGTACTTCATTACCCCGTGGGTAGATCCGTTCGACTCCGTGGTCGAAGACACGCTGGCGATCAATGAAAACCCAGACGATCCCAACGAACTGGACAACAACAACTACAAAGCTGCAACCGTCGATGTGGTGGGACAACTTCCCGATTTGCAAGTGACGCAACTGGATGCCCCCGATGCCGTGGCCGGCGGCGATACCGTTACGATTAGCTGGACTGTCCAAAATCTGGGACCGCAAGAAGCTACTGGCGAATTCTTCGACAAGGTTTACATCAGCGACAATGCCAACCCTCTCGCGGAAGAGGCCAACAGTTTGCTACTGGCGACGGTGCAAGGCAACCCAATAGAAACCAACGGCAGCTACACGCGATCGATCACAGTCGAACTCTCGCCTTCGGCAACTGGCCAATTCTTTGCAGTGGTCACTGATGACGAGCCCCCCGTCGAACTTAGTCTCAATCTCGTGGACATCTTCAGCGGCAACGTTTTCCCAGAGGAAGAGCCGATCTACAACCGGGTGAAGGAGGTTGACGAAGCGAACAACGTCGCCATCTCCACCGCCACAGTCACGCCGCTACTTTCGAATCTAGTAGTGACAAATGTCGAATTTGATGGTCCGTTGCGCTCCGGTGAGCCGGCGACGTTCCGCTACACCGTCGAAAACCAAGGCCCGACTGCTGTTTGGACGGGGACTCAGTTCTGGCGAGACTTCATTTGGCTAGGCCAAGATCCAACATTCCAACGGCTACGATCGTCTTACTTGGGAGATTCAGTAACGCTTGCCAGCGACGTAACGGAAAACGAATCGTTGGCCGCCGGAGAAAGCTATGTGCTGGAGTTCTCGACGACGCTGCCGCGTGGTTTGGATGGCGACTACAACTTGTTCATCCACCACAACGCGCACAACGACAAACCATGTCTCTTCTTCCCCACGCAGTGTCGTTTGCTTGAAACCGATTGGTATCCAGCCAACTCAGGCGACAACGAAACACTCGTATCCACGTTCCGCCGTTGGGCATTCGATGACCCTAATGACAACTTGTTCGTCGAGCCACTTTCCGTCGAATTCTTCGAGCCCGATTTGCGTGTCACCAACGTGGACGTTCCGGATAATCTGCTATCGGGAAGCGAAGTAACGATCGACTACTCCGTTATCAATGAAGGCACCCGAGCAACGCGCAGTGGAAGCTGGACTGATCGCTTTTTCCTCTCCCGTGATCAGTCGCTTAGCGATACCGATTTGTTCGTGGGCTCCGTCAGCCACTCAGAGATACTCCCGCAGGGCGAAAGTTACACCCGAACGGCCACACTGAAATTGCCAGATGGCGTCGCGGGCGAGTTCTTCTTAATCAGCTACACGGATTCACAGGCAGAGCGAGACAAGTTTGGTCTCAATGCCCAGAGTGATATCGGCATCGACAATCCAGGCGTTGTCTTTGATTCATTGAGTCAGTTGATTCCGTTCGACATGGCTGACCTTACGCGGCGTGATCTGTCGCGAGGCAATGTCGAAGAATTTCAGAATGAAGGCGACAACATTGTCGTGTCGCCGATCTCTATTTCTCTAGCAGAATCACCGGATCTTCAGGTCACCTCCATTACAGCTCCTACTGCCGTGGTTACTGGCGAGTTGTTCGATGTCACCGTCGAAGTCACGAACTTTGGCAGTACAGTGCCCGCGGCGCAGAAGAACTGGGACAACTTCGTCTACCTTTCGCAAGACGACTTTTTAGATCTCCGCGCCGACACGTTTCTGAGTGAGTTCGAACACAAGCCTAGCGGACTGGGTGAGGGACTGGGGCGAAACGAAACGCTGACGTTCACCGTTTCCGTACAAGCTCCGAACGATCGCGTCGGCGATCTTCGCCTCTTTGCGATTGCTGATCCCGTTCGTCTAGGTAGCGACGAAGGTAGCGTTTTTGAATTTCAAAACGAACGCAACAACGCGTTGTCCGTTTCGTTGCAAGTTACGCAGCCGCCACCGGCGGATTTGGTCGTGTTGGCGGATTCCATTTCTGCATTGCCCGACAGTTTGCAGCCCGGCGAGCCCGTGACCATTGAATTTACCGTCGAAAACCAAAGTCAGAATCCCGCGACCGGTCGCTGGACAGACGTTGTCTTTTTGTCGAAGGACGAGACCTGGGACATTAATGACCGCGCCGTAGGCAGTTTGCGTGTTTCAGAGGCAGCTGCGGAAGATCAGGACGGCACGTTAGCGAATCCCGATTTAGCCGATGGAGAATTAGCTGAAGGCGAGTCGTATACGTTGTCACTTGAAACAACACTGCCGTCGGTCACACCTGGCGAGTACTACGTCATCGTGCGGACCGACATTCTGAATCAAATCTACGAGGCGACAGATGACGCGAACAATACGACCAGTTCGCTGGGCACCTTAAATGTCACAGCTACGCCGCTTCCCGTCGGCGTGCCGCTCGAAACATCACTCAGCGATGGACAAGAACGACTGTTCGCCGTGGAAGTCCCCGACAACGAAACGTTGCAGGTCCGACTGAGCGGCAGCAGTGAACTTGCTATTCACGAGTTGTTCCTTAGACAGGATGAAGCTCCAACAGCCAGCGAATTCGACGCCCAATACGCGGGTGGCCTGTCGGCAAACTTGGTCAGCACGTTGCCATCTACCGAACCCGGTGTCGTCTATGTTTTAGTTCGCGGGGTGTCGTCACCGGATGAGAGCACTCCCGTCACTTTGCTGGCCAACTTCTTGCCTTTTGAGATCACCGATGTGCGAACCGACGTCGGTGGCGATGGCCGCTATGTCACAACGAACATCAGTGGGGCCAAATTTGATGCAGCTGCGACGGTAGAACTGCGGCGACCGGGCTTCGCAACCTTGGAACCGGTCGCAGCGGAAGTGATCGACGCGACGAAGATTATCGCCACGTTTGATCTGACCGATGCACCACACGGATTATACGATGTCAAAGTCACCAATCCCGATGGCAGCGAGGCTGTCGTTCCGTACCGATTCTTGGTGGAACGTCGAGTCGCCCCCGAAGTCACGATCGGTCTGGGCGGTCCACGCGCGATTTTGGCGGGCGACATTGGAACCTACAGTGTGGCGTTACAAGGTGTTTCCAACGTCGACGCACCGTACATCTTTTTTGAATTTGGTATCCCGGAAATGGGAGCCAACGCACGTGTGTATGGACTCGACTACCTGGATATTACGTCGAATGTATCCGGCGATCCCGCGAACATCGGCCTGCAGTTGTTGGATGCTAACCCGGCAGTCAACGACAACGGCTACGTCTTGACCAGTGGCTACGCGTTTGGGCAACAGACGTTCGGCTTCGATGGCTTCAACTTCAATGTGCAGACGTACCCTGGTCTGCGAGAACTAAATGATCGGGCGTTCGAAGATCTACGTAATCAGATCTACGCAGCGCGACCTGACCTGCGGGACACCGGAGTCCTGGACGATGGTCCGGAAGGCCTGGACTTGATTCAACCCGGACTTTTCGATCTTTACGTCGCGCTCGGTCCGGTACCGGATTTCATTACCGTTCGCTTCGTTCCCTTCCAATTCAACATCGTGGCATCGGCAACGGCGCTTACGCGTGAGGAGTTTGTTGAGCATGCGTTGGGTGAAGCCAATCAGCTGCGTCTGGGAATCCTCGACGATCCCAATGCGAGTACTGGCCTGTTAGCCCTTTCAGGTGACCCAACACTTTTCGGCAACCTTTTCTTGGCATCACTCGAAGAGGCAAATGTCCTGCAACCGGAAGGCAATGCTCCGCTAATCCGAGAGGACGCAGCCATCCAAAGCATGCTTTCGGTACTTTCGACCGGCTTGTTGCTGGGACCGGCAGGGGATGAATTACGGAGCGGAGATCTGCCTTCCCTTTTCGAATCTATTCGCCAGCAATACGGTCACCAGGAAGGCTTGTTGGCTCCGACTGATGGCGTAGTTCCCGATACGGCGAACCAGATTCCCGTTCTACCGCAGTTCGAAGACTTTAATTTGGGAGCTACTTCGCCAACGCATTTCGAGGCATTCAACGTCTATGCCCCGTGGGTCTCTTTTGCCACACGAGCTGGAGTGTCACCTGACTTCTTCATTTCAGGGTTTAACTTTGTCGAAGGCGAACCCGAACTGAACGCGTTGAATCTGGAACGATTCCTCGAGGGCGACGCCGCTACCACCGGCGCAGCTTCGATGACGGTCCCATTTTCGTCAGAGTCCGGCGGATTTCTGCCTGCCGATCAACCGCTGCCCTACACAATCAATTTTCAAAATCCGCCCGTTTCGACGTCCTATGTCAATGAAGTTCGCATCGTTCAGAAACTGGACGACCAACTGGACGCTCGTTCGTTCCGACTCTCCGACATGCGGATTGGCAACAAGAACATTTCGATTCCAGCGGATCGCGGTGTCTATCAAGCCGACATCGACTTCAGCGAAACGGACGGATACGTGCTTCGTGTAAGTGCGGGAATTGATCTTGTGACTCGCGAGGCGACGTGGCTGCTGCAGGCGATCGATCCGATCACAGGCACACTTTTGCAATCGACCGATCGTGGACTCTTACCGCCCAACAATTCTCTGGGGGACGGCTTTGGCTTTGTCGGCTATAGCGTACAGCTAGACGATGACGTGGCGACCGGCGACACGATTTCCGCACAAGCTCGCGTCGTGTTTGGCGGCCAAGCCCCAGAAGAAACTCAACTGGCAGCACAAACCGTCGACGCGGTGGCGCCGACAACTACTCTGCAAGTAACCGCACTCGCCGGCGAGACAGGTAGTGCCAGCGTTCCAACGTTCGAGATCGCTTGGCAGACAGTGGACGACGAAAACGGATCCGGATTCCAACATGTAACGATCTACGTCGCCAAAGACGGCGGAGACTTTGAAATCTGGCAACGACAACTGCCTGAGGCAGACGGTTCAGCAACATTCTTCGGCGAACCGGGTCGAACTTATGAGTTCATAGCACTGGCGACTGATATGGCCGGCAACCGCGAGGCTGTTCCCGCTGGCGTTAATGCTCAAGACGACGGCTCTGGCGCAAATCTCGGACAGTTGATCGATCTTGAATTGACGGAAGAAAACTATGGCATCCCGCCGGAGCCATCTGACGCTCCATCGACGAATGTGCTTTTCACCGCAGCAGAGGCGGGCGATGTGGCTGTGCAACCGCCAATTCGCCAGCCCGAATTCGAAACCGTTCTACGACCGTTCCGAGGGCGTTCCTTCGTGACCGGCATAGCACAAAGCCACGCAGACATTGGTCCGATGGCTATCGCAGAATCCGCCGATGGCAGCTTTGTGGTATCTGGCGGCGTGGCTCGCAATGAGTTGTATCGCGTCGGAGAAAACGGCGGAGACGTGAGTGTGTCGCCCCAATCGTTCGCAACACTGCCGTATCCGATTTTCGATCTTGCCTTCGATGCACAGGACCAACTGTGGGCGACCACAGGAGGAGGCCCACTGCTGAAGCTGGATCCCACGACAGGCGATGTCTTGGGTGAATACGGCAATGGCCTGACAATCGCATTGGCCGTTGATCCGAACACGGACGAACTGCTGGTTGCCTCGAATGATGGCATCGAACAATTCGATCCGTCGACGGAGACATTCACTCGATTCAGTCGCGATGAAGACTTGCGTGTCGGCGATCTGGCATTCGACCCAAGTGGCACTTTGTGGGCAGTAACGTGGCCTGATCGTTCGCGTGTGGTGAAGTTCACTCCGCAGCAGCGAGCTGAAACCGTACTGGAATTCGAAACGGCAGTCGACTCCATCGGCATTGGAGCCAATGACACGGACCTCGCGGGGCTGATGTTTGTCTCGCACAACACCGGTAATCGGGCAGCTGATGGCTCTTTTGTCGATGGCACCAGCGTATTGACGATGGTGGATCTGGCGACGCTTCGTCGTGTTCCCGTCGCATCAAACGGCTCGCGAGGCGACGTAGTGCATACGACATCCGACGGTCGTATTCTCGTCAGCCAGAGCTTGCAGGTAGACATGCTGGAGCCGGTCGAGCCGCCACGTGTTGTCTCCGTCATTCCAACTGACGGCGAAGAAGTGACTACTGATCTATTGCAAGTTTCCATCACCTTCAGTGATCAAATGTTTGTCGGCAATGGAGATGAACCGTTCTCGGTGACGAATGCCACGATCTATTCGATCGTCGGGCAGAACACTGGCAATCAAGTCACCATCAACGAAGTTACCTACGACCAGGAATCCCAAACGACAACGCTTGGCATTGATCTGCTGGATGAAGGCGACATCTACCAACTGACGGTGGCTGCCAACGTGCAGAGCATCGACCGATTGCCGATGCCTGCCGATTTCCAGTCCGCCTTTAATGTCGGCATTGTGTCAACACCGCCAATCGCTAACGACGATCGAAGCACAACGTTGGAGGACGTCGAAGTCACAATCAATGTGCTGGCCAACGACATGGATCCAGAGGGCGATCTGAATCCAACATCGGTGACAATCGCGACGCAACCCGAGCATGGAACCGTGCTGGTGGACGCGACCACCGGCCAGTTGACCTATCGCCCGAACGAAGACTACTCCGGCGACGATGCCTTCAGCTACGTTTTCAGTGACTTGGCAGGAAACGTATCGAACGAGGCCACGGTTGAGCTAAGGATTACGCCGGTCGCCGATGTGCCTCAAGTTCTCGTTGCTCCAGCAGCCGGTGAACAAGACACCATGATTCCGCTGTCGATCAATCCGTCGCTGAATGATCTGGATGGCAGCGAGTCACTACGCGTGGATGTGGCGGTTCCCGATGGGGCCAAGCTTTCTGCAGGCGAAGTGCTGCCGAACGGTCGTGTTCGATTGCTCCGCGATGAACTCACGGACTTGATGCTGACGCCAGCCATTGGCCAGCGAGATGACTTCCTCGTGTATCTAGAGACAGTTGCAACGGAAGCTGGCAACGGCGATGCGGCCGTCGCGCAGGCTGCGCTGCCGGTCGTCATCAACGCTGTTGAGGTTGATCCGCTTTCCATCACGGACTTTGTCGTCAACGACGGCGATCCACAGCGTTCGCGGATTGACACGTTGACCGTTTCGTTCAATCAAGACGTCGCGATCGATGACTTCGCGTCGGCAATCGAATTACGCATTCGCAGCGGTCGAGCGATAGACGTACCTGCAGACCGATTCAGCTATGACGCGGAGAACTTCGCGTTGACGATCACGACGAAGGACTTGTTGACGAACGACAACGAGTATCAGTTGCGTCTCACCACGCAGCAGGTCACCGCGGCCGCAGGACGACATGTTCGCTTGTCCGACCGCGATGCTTCGCCGGGCGATGGATTCTACAGCCTGAGCTTCCACCGAATGCTGGCTGACTTCGACGGCAACTTCACCGTGGATCGTGTCGACTTTGACGACTTGGCAACACACTACTTCACGTCAGCGGACGACGAGCGGTACGAACTGACTTACGACCTGGACGAAAACCAAACCATCGACCGCTTCGACTATGCCGAGTGGCGTCGCCGATTTACGTTGACAACAGATCTGTTCTGTGCCGAAGTCCATCTTGAACTCGCCAACGACACCGGTCAGAGCAACCGAGACCTTGTGACCAGCGACCCAACAATTCGAGGCGTGGTCGGAGACCTGAGTGGCATCGTTTCATTCGACGCGAGATTCAATGAGGGAGTTGCCGTCGACGTGATGGATCAACTAACCAGCGACCCGTTCGCGACCGGCAACTCTGGTCGACAACGATTCGCGTTCGGCGCCGAAACGATAGACCAAATCTTCGGCGGTGCGATTACAGACGGCGATCACACGCTCTATCTGACGACAGTCGATGGATTCGGAAACGTCACGGACGTGAGCCTGGACTTCACACTTGACCGAACCGCTCCGCAAGTCCCCACGGTCCCAGACTTGATTGCGACAAGTGATTCCGGGGTAAGTGACTCGGACAACATCACAAACCAACGGTCGATCGAGATTCTGTCGACGGTTGCGGACGACGCGATTGCTCGCTTGGTCGTAGACAATCAGATTGACGCCGGAGCCAGCGACAACGACGGATCAAGTGACAACGACAACCTAGCATTGGGCCCAGAGGCTCAGTTCATCGATCTCTTGCCAGGCGATCACACAATTCAGACGATCGCGGAAGACCTGGCAGGGAATCAGAGTTCTCTCAGCGAGCCACTAAACATCACCGTCGACAACCTTCCACCACGTGCACCGCAATTCAACCTGACGGCGGACTTGGATCCCGACGGTGACGGACGAACGGCAGGCGAAATCGCGGCCATTCAAGGATCAACCGATGCCGCAAGTTTGGTACAGCAGATCGGAGCTGGCTCGGCGGTCACGGTCGACAACGACGGGAGCTTTACGTTCGACGGTATTCCTCTGCAGCTTGGCAACAACGTCGTAACGCTGACTGCCACGGACGTCGCCGGCAACGCGAGTCAAGTGAGTCGCAACCTGATTCGTACTGGCCCTGAACTGGACGCACCGATCGTTGTTGCGGGACTTGCGAACGACACGGGAGTATCCGGTGATGGCGTCACGGCAGACGCTACCGCGGCCGGCACAATCAACGACGCGAGCCCATTGCAGTCATTCGTCGCATCGCTTAACGGTGGCCAGTTGGTCGACGTATTGCCCAGCGTGAACGGCACAACCTTCACGTTGACAGCCGAAACAATAGACGAAATTGCTTCGCAGTCCGGCCAGTCTCTTGTGGACGGTCAGTCCAACGAATTGACGCTGATCGCCACCGATGTGTTCTTGAACGAATCTGAGCCAGTGAGTGTCGAGTTCACGCTCGACCGATCGGTTCCTGGCTTAGCTGGTGTCCCAGACCTTGTCGCCGCTAGTGACCTTGGTAACGCAGCGGATGACAATATCACCAACGCGACGGAGCTGACGTTCCAAGTCAGCGCAACCTCCGGCGAAACCGTCGCGCTGCGAGTTGACGGTGACGTTGTTGCTACCGCGATGGCAGACGAGGGACTCGCAACGCTGACGGCGACGCTAGAAGCTGGCCTGCACAATGTCACCTCATCGTTAATCAACGCGGCCGGGAACAGTGGGTCGCAGAGCCAACCTCTTCAAGTCACCGTTGACGTTACGGCACCGGTGACTCCAACAGTTTCTCTGGACCCCGCCAGTGACGATACACCGCCGACTGACGACAATACGACCGGTCTATCGGAAGTAAACATAGTGGGCGTGACGGATGCCAACACGCAAGTTTCACTGGTCCGGTCCGGTGATGCATTCCCGATAGCCTCCACATCGTCCGACGACGCAGGCGGCTACGTCTTTGAGGCAATCGATATCGGCCCAGGCGAAAACGAATTCGAAGTCGTCGCAATAGATATCGCGGGCAATACATCGTCGGGATCCGCAACGATCACGAGTACGGCCCCAGACACGGTGGCTCCCGTGATTCAAGCAAAACTGGTGAATGACACGGGACGTAGTGCGACAGACAACATCAGTTCTGATGCTA
>CAYQMZ010000231.1:0-9929 GCA_964418725.1 uncultured Pirellulaceae bacterium | reverse complement strand
ACATCTATGCGGCTAGAAGGTCTCCTGGCCGCCAACGAATCGTCGCCCTCGATGAAAGTTCAACGGGGCGAACAGATCCTTGATATCGCCAAAGCCATCGAGCAGCTTCCGGAGGCCCAGCGAGAGGCGTTGCTGATGCACTACCTGGAGCAGAAGTCTCTTGCGGATATCGCCGAACACTTAGGAAAGACACGCGGTTCTGTTGCTGGCCTCGTGCGACGTGCGCTCGCAGCGTTGCGTGAAACGTTCGGTCAAGCGGAAAACCCGCCATCGCGGGACGAGCCCCAGTCATGAATGACAACTCGGGCCAAGAGCCGCCACTCAACGAGGCAAACCCAAACGGCGACAACTCGGATCGTGAGGAACGATTCGACGAAATCTGCGCCGACTTCTTCGATGCGATGGACGGTGGTACTCCCTTCGATCAGGACCGCGTCGTATCGGACAACCCAGATCTTGCCGATTCGCTCCGCAACTTCTTTCGAGATCATCAACGCATGGCGGGGGCGCTGGATATGCCCGATTCGACACACGCGGGCGATATTCAGAAGCTCGATCTGACAATTGGCTTCGACCGCGATCTGACGCATCCCGAGTCTGAGGCAGCCTCAAATGCTGCAAACCGAATCGCCGACTACGAGCTGTTGGAGAAGATTGCGCAGGGAGGAATGGGCGTCGTCTACAAAGCTCGGCAGGTAACACTGAATCGAATCGTCGCGTTGAAGATGATCCGCTCTGGCGAGTTAGCGGACGAAGAAGAAGTCAAACGCTTTCGCGTCGAAGCAGAGGCGGCAGCTCAATTGAATCACCCAGGCATCGTCCCCATTTATCAGATTGGTGCTGACGGTGGCCAAAACTTCTTTTCGATGGCCTACATCGACGGTCAAAGCCTGGCCGACAAAGTACGTGCGGAAGCACTTGCGCCCAAGCATGCAGCCCAGTATGTAATGCAAGTTGCACGAGCCGTTCATTACGCCCACGAGCAAGGCATTATTCATCGAGATATCAAACCGGCCAACGTTCTGATCGATGAAAACGATAACCCGATGGTGACCGACTTTGGTTTAGCAAAACAAATCGAGGGTAATCATCAGCTGACCATGAGCGGTCAGATTCTTGGGACGGCGAGTTACATGTCTCCCGAGCAGGCTCGTGGTGATCAGTCGCAAGTCGGACCGGCGTCGGATGTTTATTCGCTGGGGGCGCTGCTCTACACGCTACTCACGCAGCATCCTCCCTTCACCGGTGAAAATCCAATTGATATTTTGCTGGACGTCTTGTCGAAGGATCCCGATGCGCCGAGTGCATCGAACCTGCGTCTATCGCGGGATATCGAAACGATCTGCATGAAGTGTTTGGAGAAGAAGCCTGCCAAACGCTATGCATCTGCCGCACACCTCGCCGACGACCTAGAACGATTCCTTAAAGGACATCCCATTGAGGCACGTCCGGTTTCCTCCGTCGAGCGAGCTATTCGTTGGTGTCGACGAAAGCCCGCCATTACCGCATCCATCATGTTGGGCATTGCGCTCATTGGCCTGACGATTGCTTACCTCTTTTCGTCTCCTCCCGAACCAGAGGACAAGACCTCGACGCACATGACCTTGGTTCAGGATGCCAGAGACCACTATTTGCAGACGGACTTGCTGTTACCCGATCAGTATTCAGGACAAGACAAGCTGTACGTTCTGGCTGCTCAAGCAATGCTGTCGGAACCCGAAACGGCCCAATCTCTGTCTCACTACGAAACACTGCACAACCATCTGCAGCAGTCAGTCGAAGCAGCACCTGTGAATACGCACCGCTTCGCATTGGCCGATTGCTGTGCCGAACTGTCGCTGTTTAATACGCTGCCGTTAGACGAACGCATGGAGTATTTAAAGCAGGCCGACGAACAACTGTCGAAGATCGATTCGGAGAGCGCGTCCGATGTGGAGTCACTGGTAAATCGTCGCCTGAGCTACGTCCGAACGAGCACGAGTACACTCAGGACGGAGGCTCTCATGGACGATAGTTTTGCACCCAGCGAACAAATCACGGAAGCTGCGAAGTACCTCCGAGCTATCCCTCAGCAGGCTTCTGGTGCCAGCCCCGACACTTCGAAACGAATCATTCGTTTCGATTACCTGGCCGAGGCGTTGACAGAACCAATAACCAAACCTGAACTGGCGGCAGCCCATGCATCGCTCATGACTGACGGCAGGACGGCGGGATTCACCAAGTACCTGCAGATCGTTATGAATCCCGATCTCACCAGTAGCTCCATGACCAGCCGCGACCGTCAGCAACTATTCTGCGACCTGGCTTTGCTAAGAGAGAAAACGGAAGGCGAAGGCGGCAAACGCGAGAGCACACTGACGCTACAGGATTGGCCGTGGGTCTTTCCGACCGACGCACGAGGCATTTACGATGCCGCCCTTGGAATCGCGCTCTCCGATACCGAGTTTGCTGAACGCGACTTCCAAGTGCAGTAGCCGACGATAATAAACGAGCACACCGTGCGGTCGAAGGTGACGCTCCCTACTTCGCCAAATTTACGCGAATCAGCTCCTCATCATTTCGGATGAAAACGTGCTGGTTAGCAAAAGCCGGTGCACTCCACACGACATCGCGACCAAATGCGACATTCGTCGGCTTGATAACCTTGGCGCGATCAAGCTCCTCGTATCCTTCCGGCGAGAGCTTTGCGATGATCAGATCCCCTTGCTCGCTAAAGAGCCAGTAGCGATCAGCCTGCCTGACGATAAATGCGGTTCCGGTCTGCACGGGCCGACGATCCGAAAGCGGTTGGGGCGTCTCCCACAGCCGCTTGCCGGTTTCGATATCCATCGCGATGAATTTTCCGCCTTGATCAAATCCATAGATCACGCTTCCGTCGCGAATCGGTTGCACGTTCACTGGCGACATCGCCTTCTTCGAAGCATCACGCCACACGACGTCTGCTTTCGGAGCATCTGCAGAAAGTTTCAGCAGCAGGTTTTTATTCGAATAGCCGGCAGCGAACAGCAGGTCTCCAGCCTGTATGGGTGACATGATGATCGAGCCGTTGGTGGCTTCGTACGGCACCTTCCAGTATGGCTTTCCCGTCTCAGGATCGACGGACTCCACACCTTGCGGATGCAACAGCACCAACTGTCGCACCCCGCCCGCGTTGATAATTGTTGGTGGCGAATATCCTTGCTCACGTGACGTGAGTGCCCGCCACAGTTCGTCGCCAGAATTCTTATTGAAGGCCACGACATGGCTGCCTTTCCCGCCGACCACGCAAATCAATTTGTCGCCGTCGATCAGCGGATGACTGGAATAGCCCCAGAGCGCAGTCTTCGTCGAATACTCCTTCAGGAGATCCTTAGACCAGATGACGTCACCGGTCTTTACGTCGAAGCAAATCAGAAAGCCTTCGCCGCCCAGCGTATACACTTTGCCTTCGTGAATGATGGGAGTGCACCGTGGACCGGCCGGGTACGACATGGTGTAGTTCACGTCGTAGGCGTGATCCCAAAGCTTCTGGCCTGTTTGCTCGTCCAGACACAAAACACGCTCGACGCCAGTGAACTGTTTGCGTTCAAAATTCGCCACTTTGACGTTGTCGTTTGTTTGATAGTCGGTGACCACGACGACACCGTCGGCAACGGCAGGGCCAGAATAGCCACCGGCAACCGGAACACGCCACGTTACCGTCGGGCCATCGGCAGGAAAGCGATCAATGATCCCATCCTCTCGCCAAATGTTGTCACGCTGTGGCCCCATCCATTGTGGCCAATCGTCCGAATAGCCAACCTTACAGGCCACGGCAACTAACACGAACGTGCAGACCGACAGTGCTCTCTTCGCAAACATGTTTCGTCTCGTACTGTTCCTTGTGACATCAACGGCAATTGCGAGCAAGCAGTTCGATCACGCCGCAATCGTCTCCCTTTGCAATTTAGACGAAACGTCCCACCAAGGCACTACGCCGAAAGGCGTGGAGAACCGAAGCTGCCCGCGGTCTACAGCAGAGTCATTCGGAACACAGAACTTCGCGACCGCGAATCGTTGCAAGATGCTGCAGGCACTCAAGATCCGTATCGTCTGTCTTCAATTCGACGTGTCCATCGATGAAGACGAACTGAGCACCGCCTGAGTGAAAACTAGAAAACATGGTGTCGTTTTGAAGCAAACGCTTTGCGTTATCCGGTGCCCCGTCAGCGCCGCGAGGGTAACCGCAAACTTCGAACGGACAGTTAATCGGCCATCTCACGTTTTTCGTCGAGCTCATACAGATCTGTCGCTTTGGACTTTGCGACCAATATGCTCCCTCAGCCCACGACGAACGGTCGGAAGAGAAAATGCGCTCGCCAATCATCAGCGTGGTGGATTGGCCATCCTTCACATGAGCAGTCGTCGTTTCGCTTCGCGGGTACAGGAGACCATCGATATATTGGTTGCCGCAGACTTCGTCTTCCAAATCCACAAACTGATTGTCCCGACCGGCCCCCGTGACGCCCACGTAGTGCGATGGGAAATTTTGGTTCGCGCCGGACGAATAGTTGCTTGGACACAGGAACACAGGAACTTCGATGCGTTTCACTTCTGGCGAAACAGAATTGTTGGTCCGTGGATCGATCGTATCGTAGATGTTGCGCATTTCGATGTGCGGCAGGATCTCGACATTCCAACTGAATCCAGGAATGATGTTTCGATTGGTCAGTGTCGATCCCGATGGGAACTTACTATTGGCCTCGTGGTAACTGAGCATGCCCAGGCCGATTTGCTTCAGATTGTTTTTGCATTCCGTTCTTCGCGCTGCCTCACGACTGCCACCAACTGCAGGCAACAGGATTCCCACCAACATCGCGATGATGGCAATCACTGTCAGCAACTCGACCAGCGTAAAACAATTCGCGAATCGATTTCGGTTTCGAGAGATCATCGAACTTCCTTTTCGTTTCGTTCTCGACGTCGCAGCACAACCAGCCCACCAAGTGCGAACAAAGCAAGCTGGATCGAACTAGGCTCTGGAATCTCAG
This sequence comes from uncultured Pirellulaceae bacterium, assembly GCA_964418725.1. Classification (GTDB taxonomy): domain Bacteria; phylum Planctomycetota; class Planctomycetia; order Pirellulales; family Pirellulaceae; genus CAYNJG01. The sequence continues at coordinate 4,920 of CAYQMZ010000231.1, read as the reverse complement.
CAAACTCCGGCAAGCAGATCTCTGACTCAATGCAATCGAGGAACGGTTCGATATCGTCCAGATCCAGTGAGCCATCAAAATTCAAATCACCTGGAAACAACGGGTGAACCCCATTGGAGATATCGTCATTCAAGTACTCCGACACGTCGGTCAGAGCCATACTGAACGCGAGAATATCGGTTGCGTCTTTGACACCATCGGCGTTCATGTCGCCGAGCGTTGCAAAATCGGCAGAAATGGTGAACAGCGTGACGCCTTCCTCATCTTGTTTGAACTGAAAGTTCACATCACGTAGTTTGGGACCAAACAGATGAATGTCCAACTTGCCTTTGATCCCGTCCGCCGCTTCGATCAGAGGCAGCCGTATTCCTTCCGAAAGATCTAAGTCCTCAGGCACATTGATGAATAGCTTTCCGTCAAGGTCCGCCACGCCATCGACCACGACCTTATCGAACCTGTCCTTACCCAAAAGGTCCAATTGAATCAGCCCAGAGGCTGCCTGAGAGAAGTCACCATCAATCTGCAGCTCAGGAAGTTCGGCAGCCCCCACTTCCACAATTCCAGAGTTGATAACGTTCCCCAGAACGCTCCCACTGGCATTTTCCAACGACGCACCACGATTCAAAATCAGATTCGAAGCGATCAGTTTGGCGTCTCGCAGTGCGACGGAACTTCCGGCCTCTACCGTCAGATCGTGTGTCACGGCGAACTCCTCGCCCGCAGGGACGATCAAGTTCATGCCGCCCTTGCCGCCTAGCACGAGACTTTGGGCCACTCCATTTGTGGCGACAATCGATTGAGGAAACGCCTCATCGTTGATTAGTTTGATCTGATTAAAGGCTTGTGGAAGGGTGCCGCCCCAGAGTCCTCGGTCCAACCAAGTCAGCCCCTTATCGCCCGGGTTCTGGAATTCAAGCGGCTGTGGCTCGACGATCTCCAATCGAAACCCGTCTTCGAAGATTGGCAGAACAGCGAGCTCTTTCGGAGGGTTGATCAACCGCACTGACGCAGTTGACTTGATCCCATTAGCTCGCACAAAGTGAAGTTCGCCCAGCTCGGGTTTGAAGTCATCCGCAAACCGAATGTCGAACCGACCATCAATGTCTGCTAAGCCGCCAATTTCAATGCTCTCATAGCCAAGTTCCGGATCGAAGTTTCGAACATCGAATACGGTGACCCCATTTTCGCTTTGGATGAAGTCACCTTCAATCTTGGCAATCGAAGGAACCTTGGATTCGTCGGCAATGTTCAGGCGACCGTCATTGAAGATTCTTCCGGTCGCGAAACTCGGCAACGTAACGTGGCTCTGCGAGTGCACAGTCAGACTGCTGCCTTGAAACGTCGAACCGGGCAAGAAATCAAGTCGCCCTCGTCCTGTTCCCGTGCGGTTACCAACTTCTACTCGTTCAACATCCAGGAATCCGCCGACCGACAAAGTACCGATGCCGACTCCCTGTGCGTTTCCGTTTCCAATCTGAGCGAACTGGAAACCATGAAGCCCATCATTAACATGCAAACCGGCTTCGACGACACCTCGTCCAAAGTTGGAACCGATATGAAGCGTCGATTCACCGTTGCCGAACAAGTCTTGGGTCATCACTTGTGCAGTGACATCGCCGGATGCCGCCTGGCCGACGGTCCCGATTGCGACGTGGGAAAAGCCCTCGCTCTTGGACCCAATGGAGTTTTCCACAACCAGATCCGAAAACACCCAGCCCGATCCATTGAGCACGCCAACAGTCAGAGAGGGCGAAGTACCATCGCGGGCGAGAAGGTTGCCACCGATGTGAGCGAGTGCATTCGCCGACGCATGCCCCACCGTCGTGAGCCCAGGGTTTGCAATACCGATTCCGATTGCCTCACCCACGGTCACGTCGCCCGATCGACGAATGCCGCCGGGCAGCGTAAACAATTGAGCCACAACGTCGTCGCCATTTGAGCGAGCAACTTCGAGCGTTCCCAAAACGTCCAGTGAAGTATCAATGACTTCCAACGTTGCCTGGCTGCCGCCGTTCCCGCTTGAGCCGATTACCAGGTTCCCGGCCGACGGGCCTCCGATTCCAGGAAACCCCGTGGCAAACACTTGGCCATTCGCAATGTTGCCGTTTGTCTCAAAATTCGGCACTCCATTCGTCCAATTTTTCGAATCGAACCAGTCTTCACTTTGACCGATCCACACAGTGTTGGTGCGCTGCGCAAAGCCGAAGGATGCGAACGTCATAAACACGGCGATGAGAAGTAGTCGAAACATTGGATTCTCCGGTTAGGCCTGAAACCACTTTAGCCAATGCAATCCTGCGCGAAAACAAAGTTCCCCTGCGGATCACTGCATTCCAGTGCCTCAATAGCCTAGAGCCCGTGAATCATCTTCCGTCGCGCGCCAGAACGTAAAATCTCTACACCAAAGGCGCAAGAGATAAAACCAGGAAATAGTGACAAGTTGCGATCGTCATCGAACTTGGTGTAACAGCGGCTGACGGCACTCATTTTGGTTGCAAACATCTAGGGGACCGAGAAGAATGCCTTTGACTGAACTACTTCGCGGCACCGATGTCACACAATCGCGACCCGAGAGCCATTCCATGCTCAGAGCATTCCTTTCACTGATCTGCCTCCTGTCAGCACTTTGCCTTCCTTGCGAAGTAGTGGCACAGACCAGTTTCTGGCTCTCTGGCGACGCCACTGGCCGAACTAGCCAGTCTGCGCCGGAAATCGAAGCATTGCGTAGCGAGTCGACGGAAATCTTCCTGTGGGCCCAACCGACGACAAACCTCGAGAATTTCTCGCTAAACTTGGTTTCAACCAGTGAAACCGTCCTGGAATTTGACAGCGTTGTCGTACACAACGGCGACACCGACCGATTCGAATTCGTGTTCGACTCGAACAACGGACTCACGGTGAACAACGGTTTCTGTGACTTCGATGGTTTTGATTTCGAATCGATCCCTGCGCACGCGATTTGGGACGTCCGCGGGTTCACGCTGGACTCGAACCAAGGGAGCGGCTTGGCAACCGAAGAAGGAGGAACCCTGCTGGCAACGATCTCGCTAACAGGATTAACGCTCGGATCGGCGGATCTATACCTGCAGATCGGCGAAATCGGCCTCAACGAATTGGGGCAGTCCACTTTCGAAACGAATGTCGTCTTCGGCGACGAAGACGATCCGCTACTCAACGCCGAACTCAATCGATGTGTGAATAGCGCCACCAGTGACGCCACCATCCAAGTTGTCGACGCTCTAAGCCGAGTACAGATTTTGGGAGACTTCAACGATGACGGATTGGTCAACGCAACTGATATCGATTTGCTGTCCACCGAGACCCGCGCGGGAACGCACGACGCGTTTTACGACGTTACAGGAGACAGCCTCGTAAATGCCGCCGACCGCACCTTCTGGGTCGAGGACATCAAGTCGACGGTATTCGGTGACGCAACGCTAGATCAGTCAGTGAACTTCGACGATTTCTTACTGCTGAGTAACAGATTCGGACAAGCTGGAGGCTGGGGACTTGGCGACTTCGATGGCGACGCAATCGTAGGCTTCCCCGACTTTTTGGTACTCAGTGCAGCCTTTGGAACCACCTTGGCTTCGGAGCACAACACGGTGGCCAGCGAATCAGTCCCAGAGCCAACCTATTCAACCTACTGGATGTTGGCCCTACTCGTGGCAATAGGATCCCGTCGCCGCACAAAATGAGCCACTGAAAGGTTCGCCGACAAACAATCATCGGCCACATGGCGTTACGGCGTTGGCGACCTACTTCGCCTTCTTCTTTTTCTTGGACGAAGTCTTCTTGCCCTTCGACGACTTTGCCCCGTTCTGCGTTTCGCCGTTGCCCGGTGCTGTTTCGTTCCCGCCTACTTCATTGTCTTCGTCAAAGTTCGACTCGAGCGTGACAAAGCTATGGTGGTCATCCAGCAGCGGAATCTGACGCAGTTGCGACTCTGTATGCATCGGCAACTTCAACAGATCATATTGGCACCGATATGGGGCCTCGCCCGGCGCGGGCTTTTTGAAGACGTAGGATCCGTCGCTCTGCAACAAACGAGCTCGCATGTTGTCCTTCAGGTAGGCAGGCAAGATCTCTCGCAGTATCCGCTTCTTGAGTGGTTGCGATTCGATTGGAAACGTCACTTCAACGCGGCGGTAGAAGTTACGCGGCATCCAATCGGCACTGGAAAGAAAGACCTTGGCGTTGTCGCCGGCGCCAAAGACCATAATGCGGCTGTGCTCTAGCAAACGATCAACAATGCTGATCACGCGAATGTTTTCCGACAGACCTTCTAGCCCAGGACGTAGACAGCAGATGCCTCGAACGATCAGGTCGATCGACACGCCCGCCTGACTTGCTCGATAGAGTGCTTCGATGATCCGATTGTCGACCAGCGAATTCAGCTTGGCGATGATGCGCGACGGCTTCCCCTTCTCCGCCAACGCCGCCTGCTCATTAATGAGTTCGATGGTTTTGCTATGGAGGAATTCTGGCGCGGTTGTCAGTTTGCGCCACCGATGTCCCTGCGAGTAACCGGTCAGCATGTTAAACAACGCTGAAACGTCGACAGCAAAATCTGGATCGCAAGTAAACAGCCCCAAATCAGTGTAAAACCGAGCCGTCTGCGGGTTGTAGTTACCGGTCGAAAGGTGAACGTATCGAGTGACCTTGCCGCCTTCGTTACGAGCGACCAAAGCTACTTTCGAGTGCGTTTTCAGATCCAGGAAACCATGAACAACATGCACTCCCGATCGTTCCATCTGGCGGGCCCAGTCGACGTTGGCTTTTTCGTCGAATCGAGCCTTTAGCTCCACCATCGCTGTAACGTGCTTGCCGGATTCCGCTGCCTGCATCAACGCCTGCACAATGGGCGAATCACCGCTCGTTCGATAAAGCGTCTGCTTGATCGCCAGAACATTGGGATCC
>CAYQMZ010000230.1:0-9958 GCA_964418725.1 uncultured Pirellulaceae bacterium | reverse complement strand
GAAGCAGCCTGTGCCGCAGATTGGCTAGTTCCTGTGATTCCGAACGCACGAGAAAACGCGAGGAAGTCACTGAAGCCGACTGCTCCGTCCGCGTCGAAGTCACCGTCTTGCCAGACGACCAGTTCTTCGCTTCCAAAGTTCTGAGCGAATCGTAGAAAGTCAGAGAAGTCGACCGTGTTGTCCAAGTTAGCGTCGCCGAGTGAGGTGCCAAAGAGGTCCAACACCCAGAATTCAATGTCGTCAGCATCCACCAAGCCGTCGCCGGTCAGATCGAATCGCTCCAATCCCGAATGACGAATCGCGGCCCCCAACAGATTCACGTCGTTGAGGGTTAGTTGGTTGTCGCCATCGAAATCACCCAAGAAATCGAATTCAAGCTCAACGTCGTCCAGACCAAAGACCCAACCCGGTGACGTGGTGGTTTCATCGGCTTCAAAGAGTAACCTCAGTTGCTGAGCTTCGGCGAACGGAGCGCCACCGCGAAGCGTGAACTCAGCTCGGTTGGTATCCAGGTTGCCGTCTAGCAAAGCATCCGTTGGGTCAACTAGGTCGCTCAACAAGACCTCGCCGAAGTCGATGGCTGATTCGAACCCGTTGCCAAAATCAAACTCAGCACTCACGCGAAAACCAACTTGCGATGCGGTGGTTGGATCCAGTCCTTCGTCGACAGCCAGACGATCCCATGCTTCGACGTCAAACGTTAGCGATAGTGCGTTTGCGTCGAGATCCCCAATGTTCGCAAGAAACTGGATCGCAGCGGAATTGGTTGTGTTTTGTAGGTGCACGCCCAAGGCACGATCTTCATCGTTTCCTAGGTCCAGGATGTGCGGGCCAGCACCGGCCGAGATAATGTCGCCGTTGTTGAATGGTGTATTGGTTTGGTCGCGAAACACTGATGTCTCGCCAACGCCAACGGACCAACCGCTCGGCAATGCCGTGGGAGCGTCCGCCGTTGATTCGCTCAACCCAGCAAAGTTCTCTGTGTAGTTGTCGTTCCCCAATGTGGCAACGTTCTCGCCACGCAACGCATACGTGACATCGCCCAGCAATGCAACGAATCGCTCGTGTTGAAAGTCGTTGTGGTCGCCCACGGATTCGATCCCGCTTGTTCGGATGCCCACGTTATCGAATTCTTTCAGCATCGCAGCATTCCAAGCTCGGCTTGTATTCACGGCCGTATCGGGAAGTGCAACGCTGACTGTCGCGAGCTCGCGGTAGGCGTCTTCGTACAGTGCGACGGAATCAGGATTGAGCAAGTCGAACTGTCGCCAGATTTCACGGACTTCGGGATTCCAAAACGCTACTTCTTCTTCATCGATACCAAACGGAATGTCACCGAGAAGGGGACTGTCCGGGTTGGGTGTCAATGTGACGGCGAGTTGTCCGTAGGCGCTGTTTCCAATCGGCACGTCACCATAGCCGTTTACGTCATCCGGAAAATTGCCGAAGAACTCGGGGAGTGGTGTGGGGCTTGTTGAAGGCTGGTAACCTTCCGGTACCTCCGATCTGTTTCGTACCGAACCAGCCGTGAAGCTGATGGATGGATCATTGGCGCCGACGGCCCCGAACGTACCTGGCATAAAGATCGGGGCGAAGACGGAGGTTAAGCCTCCCAATGAGAACCCCATGATGCCGCGCTGATCGGCGCTGGAGTTTGTACGGTACAGTCCGTCGACGAGTGGTATCACTTCGTCGCGAACGTGTTCTTCCCAGTTTCCAAAGACGTCACTGGAAAGGTACAGCGATGTACCAAACTCCGTCTTCGAATCCATGAAAACGATGATGGCCTCGTCTGATCTGCCTGAGGAGAACTCTGCCTCAATTTCGGGAATGCGAATGTTTGCGGCAGGAATCTGTCCGCCGCCGGGAAACCAGTAAACGACCGGATAGGATCGATCACTGGTCGCGTAGCTGTCCGGCAATAGAACTTGGATTTCGCGGTTCGTCGTCAGATCTACGGACGCATTAGATAGGCTGCGGCTTTGGATGACATGGCTCACCAGCTCGCCGGCATCGGCTGTGGAACCTAGCGAACAGATTACCGCGAGACATGCAACGACAACCATCCGTCGACCGAGGTCCAGCACGCACCGCCAGTCCAAAAGCGGTTTCGGATTCGGCGCATCGCGAAACTGGCTATTGGTTCCGGGGCTCAAACAGTATGGCTGTGTTGATTTCATTCTGCTGAGGTCCGGTTAGGCGTCGTAGCGGGGGATCGACGCATTCGGCCGATCTCAAAAAAGTTGTCGTACTGGCGACTCGATTTTGCGCCTACCTTGATCCTATTCCTGTCGGGAGTTTAAGCAAGCGAAACGCGCTCCGGCTACGCTGAGGAGCACGAAATGCCAGCATCATTCTAGTTGAACTGGATCTGTGCCAGCATAAGTGGCGTGGGCGGTTGATCGTGTTCTAGCTCACGAAGATAGACGACCTTTGCTTCTTTGATCGCCTTTTCGGGTGGGTGCTGCTCGTTCCACTTGTTAACGATGTGCGTTGTGAAGCCAAGCCAAAAAGCTTTGGCCTTCTTGTCTGTGAATCGATGGTTATTCATCAAACGGTTCACTCGGAAGTTGGGGTACATGGCAGAAACCAACTCGGGCTTCTCGCGAGAAAACGGAGCACCGCCCTGCCAGACATCCACGATGGATCCGTCTTCCAGTTTGCAGGGCATCGTGAACCAACCGTCCATCGTCCGTTCTGTATTCGCGAACATCGACCACCTCTGGTCAAGCCGAATTAGTTTGGCCGCCAACTGCATTGGGCGCGGAACGCGATTGGACAATCCAAGCACGTTGTAGATCGTCACGAAGATGAACGTCGCCGCAACGATCGACGATGCCCAGCCGGAGGGTTGAATTGACAACGGTCGTCGTGGGATGACGGTTCCAAACGCTGCTGCGGTGCGTGCACCGATATTCTGAAGTGACGCTGCCAGTGACGACTTGCCGAACCGTGCGTCCAGCCAGTCCCAAGTTTCGCTGGGTATGAATAGGACCCAGCACAGCATCGAGACGTATGGAAACAGACCAATGTTCATGCAGATCGCGATTCCCAAATGCAATCCCCACATGGATAGGATTGCAATCCATCGCATCCAGGCATTGAACCACGGACATAGCGCAACGAACGGAGCAAGGGCTTCAACGGCCAGGGTGCCGTAGGTCATCGCGGTGGTTAACGACTTGTGCTCACGCAGCCAAAACGCGAACGGTCGGGCGAACGTATCCAGATGCAACGCGTTCCCCAGTGCGCGACCTCCTAACCAATCCGGGTGAAGCTTTAGCAAGACGGTAAACCAATAGATGTAGCAAACCTGCAGCAGAATCGCGCCGGTGGCCACACTGGCGAACCGATTGGATGCCAAACTTCGCTTTAGCTGCTCGCCCGATTCCAACGCACGATCGATGGACCAACGAGCACCAAGCGGAAGGAACAGCGACCAGAAAAGCAGAATACGCAGAATGATGTCGGCTCCACTGGCACCGTTGGGGACACGACGATTGAGACTAACAAAGAGCACCCATGAAATCAGAGTCAACAGCCACGTGCGACAGCCCAGCAACAGCAGTATCGCGCAAACCGCTGCTTCCGCAAAAAGCAACGATTGGATGATCGAGTTGTCGCCCGTGTAGTAATGCAGGCTTGTCCATTTCACGGACGATCCCAAAATCTGTTCGAGCGTGCTGCGACTGAAAACTCCCGCGTCCGTGTAGAGCATCTCGATAAACAGCCAGCGTCGGCAAATATCGATCAGCAGCAGACTGCCCAACAGGATTCTGAAGAGGGCTAGGGTTCGCAGATCGATGGCAAACATCTTGCAAAGGTAACTGCGGAAGCCACTGGACTCGCAGGGGCCGGCTGCCAAGTCGCTCGTTGCCGAATCCGTGGTGTGGGTGGATGAAACCATTTTCTCATTTGCTCTGCAGGGCAATCTTGAACCGCTAGAATACACGCCCAAAGGGTGCTCCGACAGCGAAACCTCATGGAGATCAAATATGCTTAGCCGTCGAAATTTTCTTGCTCTCACCGCAGCCGCAGGTGGTGGATTTCTAACGCGACCAGCTTGGGCGCAGAACACGTCGGAGCTGAAACGCGTAGCGTTTTTGGGAACGGAAATCCGCAGACACTCGCACGCGCAGCATTTTCTGGATCGGCTAACCGAGGGCTATGCCTGGGGCGGTCGATGGCAACAACCACGTGTGCAAGTTGCGTCCGTATACGTCGATCAGACGCCAGAAGGAGACCTGAGTAAGCAACGCATCGAAAAGCATGGTCTGAAACAGTTCGATTCGATTGAGGGAGCGTTGACGCTAGGCGGTGACAAGTTGGCTGTTGATGGCGTGGTCATCATCGCGGAACACGGTCAGTACCCTACCAATGAGAAAGGTCAGAAAAGGTATCCGCGATACGACTGGTTCAAGCAAACGGTGAAGGTCTTCGAACAAAGCAGTCGATCGGTTCCGGTGTTCAACGACAAACATCTGTCGACCAAGTGGGATGAGTGCGTTGAGATGGTCGACGATGCAAAGCGTCTGAAGTTTCCGTTCTTGGCTGGGTCGTCGTTGCCCGTAACGGTTCGCTTTCCTTCCATTGATATGCCGTATGACGCTGACTTGCGCGAAAGTGTTTGCGTGGCCTACGGTGGCGTCGACAGCTACGACATCCATGCCTTAGAAACGGCGCAGTGTATGTCCGAGCGACGGCGCGGTGGTGAGGCTGGCGTAAAGTCAGTGCATGCGTTGCGCGGAAAGGCCGTGTGGGATGCGCTTGATGCAGACGATCGACAGATTACTCGTAAGCTGGTTGTGTCCGCGCTAACTAGAAGCCACAACCTGCCTGTCGACGGTGGCTTTCCGTCCGGCGCCGTCAACTATGAATGGGCGAAAACTGTTTTCAAAGAAAACACAACAGCGTACCTCATCGAGCACCTCGACGGATTTCGCACGACGATGCTGCTGACCGGCATTCGCGACTTCAACTACGCTGGCTATTTACGATCAGGCGAAATCGTTTCGTGCCAGATGTACTTGCCGATGCCAACTCATGGATCAACGACGGCAGACTTCTTCAATCCGTTGACGCGACATATTGAAGACTTGGTCATCAAGAACCGAGCGAATTACCCGGCCGAGCGGACGTTGCTTTGCTCGGGGATGGTCATCGCGGGCGTGAACTCGTTGCACGATGGCCAAAAGAAAGTCATGACACCCGAACTGAATGTGGCGTACAAAGGGCCGCGTGAGTCGACGTATTGGCGTAGTTGAGAGAATTGATCGTCACCCAACCGAAAATCGGAGCACATTGTGTGTGCGCTGGCTTCCTCGCTCCGGATGCATGCATTGCCCCGCGAGCTCGAACACTGGCTTCGCGTTCAGAGCAATTGCCACCCGAAATGATCCGATTTTGGCTCGGATCCATTTGACGCAGCCGGACGCTACCATGCTGGCACTGCCCGGATAGACCGGTTTCTACGGGAATCGCAGATTGGCGGTTCGGCCTGTCACATCTGCTTTCCGGTACGGAACTTTTTTCGCTATATTCCGGGGCCGGGAACGAGTATCACTCGATTGATACCGTTTCCCATGCTGTTCAGTGAACCGAGGCCCCCATGGCAAAGAAAAGACGGCACACCCCGAAGCTTGCTAAATCGTCCCAAAGGGCGGATTCCAAAGCAGCCCCGCGAACTCCTGGCGAAGGTGTAACGACTGGTCCGAGCTATCCCACCGAAGAAATCAAATGGTGGCGAGAGGCCGTCGAAGGATTGGTTGTCGCCATCGTGTTGGCTCTATTGATCCGCGGATTCGAGGCGGAAGCTTTCGTGATTCCAACAGGATCGATGGCCCCGACGCTGCGAGGACAGCACAAGGACGTTCGCTGCGAACAGTGCGGCTATGAGTACGCGACTGGGGCCAGTAACGAGACCGATCCGAACTTCGGACGCGTCGTTCAAACCACCTGCACGATGTGTTCTCATCCGCAACGGGTTCCATACGAGAAAGCTCGTGATGCAACCTGCACGGGTGACCGGATCTTGGTGAATAAGTTCTCGTACGATCCGCTGGGGGAACCAGAACGGTTCGACGTGATCGTGTTCAAGAACCCCAACGACGCAAAGCAGAACTATATCAAGCGACTCTGCGGACTGCCTGGCGAGACGGTTCGCATTTTCCGTGGCGACATTTACGTCAAACCCGTTGATGACGGCGATGAGAACTTTGTTATCGCGCGGAAGCCGCCGAAAAAACAACTGGCCATGATGCAGCCAGTTCACGACACCAACTACATCCCTGCGAAGCTGGACTCCGCAGGTATGCCGCCCCGTTGGCAACCACAAAACGACGCCTGGGCGACGAGCGACAAGGGGCGCACTTTCAAGTTGTCCAGTTCTCCAGACTTTGCTTGGCTTCGATACCGACACATCGTTGCCGACTATGTCGAGTGGGACGCAATCAAACGCGGCGACAAACCGATCCTACAAGGCACCCGCGGCGAACTGATTGCGGACACTTACGCCTACAACACATTCCTAAACGAAAAAGTGGCTTCCAGCGGTTTCAATCCAGGTAACCGACCAGGGAGACTGGGGCCTCAGTCTCGACAAGGTGACTTCCTGTATCGAGCCGTGGGCAAGAACTGGGTTGGTGATTTGGCTGTAGAAGCCGACGTCAACGTCACCAGCGACAGCGGTGAACTGGTATTGGACTTGATCGAGGGCGGTTGGCGTTTTCAATGTCTAATCGATGTCGCCTCTGGGAAGGCAATCATGTCGGCCTACGATCCCGCTGGGAATCAACGCGACTTTGACGAAGCGACGACTGCCTCGGCCACCACACCGGTAAAGGGCAAAGGAAGCCACCGGATTCTGTTTTCCAACGTCGATTCGCAACTCCGACTTTGGGTCGACGGGACGTTGGTCACATTCGACTCAGCCACAACCTATACGCGTACGGTCAAAGAGGAGTTGGAGCTGCGACCATTTTTTGACGGCCCCAACAATCCAGGTGACTTGTCGCCGGCTGGCATCGGAGCTCGCAACTTGACGGCGGATATTGACCGCCTGCGTATGCATCGCGACAAGTACTACATCGCCGTCAGTCGTAATACGACCAGCGATCCGAAAATGGGCGATGCGATCAATCATTTCGATCCCGATCAAGCGAGAATGCTATTTCGGACGCCCGAGGCTTGGGCTACTACGCCGTTCTTTGATCGCCTTCGCGAAGTTCGCTTTGACTTACGAGACTTCGAAGACGATTCCAAGGATCAGTTCTTCCCGATGGGCGACAACAGCCCGCAAAGTCACGATGCGCGGATTTGGTCAGACGATAACTATGTCGAGCGACAGTTTTTGATCGGCGAGGCCGTCTTGATTTACTACCCGCACCCATGGCATGCGAAGCTGCCTGGCAACAACTTCAAAACGGTGCCACTGATCTTTTATCCGAAGTTCTCGCGGATGGGAATCATTCGCTGAACGAAGTAGTGTTCCAGTCGTAATTAAGGTGAGTTGGCACTACCGCGGACCAACGTTGGCATGAATCGACGATAGACGAGCGACTAAGGATGTAGCTCGTTTTCATGGAAAGGACTCCTATGGCTGTCTTGAAAGTTTCAGGGTTGGTGAAAACCTACGGTCGTCGACGCGTTGTGGACGGCGTGGACTTTTACGTCAACAAAGGTGAAATCGTGGGGCTGTTGGGGCCCAACGGTGCCGGCAAGACAACAACGTTTCGGATGACGTGCGGTATGACGGAGCCCGATCGCGGTGCGGTCGAACTCCAGGGCAAGGATGTTACGAATTGGCCCATGTTCCGTCGTGCTCGAGACGGTGGCATGGGATATCTGCCGCAGGAGTCCAGCGTCTTCCGAAAGCTGACGGTCGAACAAAATCTGACCGCCATGATGGAGTTGCTGGGGTTCGATCGTAAGCGACGCCGCCTGCGATGCGACGAGTTGCTTGAACGATTCAAGATCACGAAATTGCGAAAATCGAAAGCAGGGTCCCTTTCCGGTGGGGAACGTCGACGGCTGGAGATTGCCCGGTGTTTGGTTTCGAATCCGCAAATCATCTTGCTGGACGAACCGTTTACTGGAATCGACCCGGTAACGATTGCCAGTATTCAAGGCATCATTCGCGAGTTGCAGACCGATGGCATCTCAATCTTGATTACAGATCACCAAGTCCGCGAGACATTAGAGATCACCGACCGCAGCTATGTGATCCGTGCAGGGCAAGTGTTGTGTCACGGGACGCCTTCCGAGGTCACGAGCAACCCCGACGCACGACGCTACTACTTTGGCGAAGGCATGCAATTCGCGGCATCGTCGCCTGCAATGGCTGGGGCCAAACCGATCCAGCCATTGGGCGCGAAACAGTCGCCCAGTGCGGCTCCTCAGCCTGCGACCAAAGCTGCGAACCGCAACGACGAACAGCAAAGACGCCGAAGTGCCTGAAGCTCGAAAGCTCAAGCTGCGAGTTCCCAAGCCTAGCCCGCATTTTTCAAAGAGTTGTAGGCTTGGCCTTTCTGGATTGCTGGCCAAGATCCTATCGATTGGCGACAAAGTAGTGGACCGCTCCGCCGGTCCGACTCACACAAGCCTTCTTTGCATCAGCCTGCTTCCCATTGAACTGGACAGCAGAGTTGGACCGACGGAGCGGTCCACTACTTTGGGCCACGCTGATAGTAGTAGAACACACGCGCACGTAACCGGCCTCTATCTACTTGTCGGACCAGACGGCCAGTTCGTTGCCGTGTGGATCTAAGAATTGAAATCGCCGACCGCCGGGAAACGAGAAGATGTCTTTGGGGACCTTTCCACCGAACTCCAAAACTCGTTCCCGCGTCGCCTCGAGATCCTCGGCGTAGAGAATAACCAGTGCTCCGCCGTTAGCCGTTGAACTTCTCTTCGCTCTGTCGCTGGTTCTGGCGAATCCGCCATCCAGTTTGTCGTCGCAAAACGCGCGATAGTCGGGGCCATAGTCCGTGAACTTCCAGCCAAAGACCTTCGAGTAAAAAGCTTCGATCATGTCGAGGTCCGTCGCGTAAAACTCGACGTAGTCAATCTTTTGATCTACCTGTTCCGTTGGCATCTTTGGGCCTCCTACCCGATCTGTTGACTGCTCTCGCGATCAGAATCTGTTTCGCGCGGCTGTTGGTGAACTTGCGGTTACTCGCGCGAGCGAAGCTTGCGAATCGCCCAACGCAAGAACACAAGCGGGTCTTGTTGGACGCTCCATGCTGACCACTTGAAGCCTTCGGACAATCTTCCTGCAGCACGGAGCGCCGCACCGTAACGCATCGACGCGTCTGCCAAGATTTTGCGGTTAGCCAATCTTGCTGCGAAGCTAATGTCGAATTGCTCGGCCGCACGAGTATACAGGTGGATCGTATCACTTAGCCGTGTCAACGAAAACTGCGGTCGATCGCTGGTGTTCGTTGCGTGCATCCGAATTTGTGTCAGGTAGTCTTCGACGATCGTGGCGTCGCCAATCTGTACCAGGTTCAACCACAGATCGAAATCATGCGCGAACTTAAAGTCCTCGTTGTAGCCACCGACTTTGTTGGCAGCCGAACGACGATACATACTGGCGCTGTGAATGAACGGGTTCTGCCACGCCATGCGATCACAGAGGTCGGCTTTCGCGCTAGGGTATCTCGTTCGCGAAAACTCTCGATTGAATTCGTCGATCCAAACGCACCAGGTTCCAGCAAGGACGCGGTCCTCATGCGGGGCAAGCTGGTCGACTAAGCCTCTCAAGTGATCTTGGTGCCAGACGTCGTCTGCATCCAATACCGCGACGAACTCACCCTGTGACATGGACAACGCTCGATTGAGCGCGGGGGTGCGGCCAAGATTCTCTTTGTGACGATCCAGCCTACAACGAGGGTCGAGGTCAGACGTCAATCGATCGATACTGCCGTCCGTACAGCCGTTGTCCAGCAAGATCAATTCGAAG
>CAYQMZ010000229.1:0-9994 GCA_964418725.1 uncultured Pirellulaceae bacterium | reverse complement strand
GCGCCGATCAGCAACATCTTGAAGTCTGACTACGTGGGGGCGGAGAAGTGCAAGTCGTGTCACACCGAAAAGTACAACGCTTGGAGCAAGCATCCGCATCGCTGGATGAACGCCACCGCGGACAAACACACAGTGTTGGGGAACTTCAGCGGAAATGAATCGGCGCGGATTCAGTATCGCGGTGGAATCTGTGAATTTGAAACACGCGATGGCGAGTATCGAATGTCGTTACGACGAGACGACATTCAGCGCGTGTATGCCGTGAATCGAACCATCGGTTCTCGTTTTCAGCAGTACTATGTGGGTAAGTTGGTGGATGGCCCCGAGCCCGACAATCACCCGACTCGGAAAGTCGATCATGTATTGCCGTTTGGGTATTGGATCGACAAGCAAGAGTGGGTTCCGGTCGTTCATGTCGATCTCGAGTTGCCAGACAGTGAACGCCACGATCCATTCCGCGACTCACTGCATCGCCCGTACGATCGAAGTTGCGCTTCGTGTCATACGACGCAGCCGGCGGGTGACCGATTGCTGCGCTCGGTGGGCAGGGCCAGGACATCCGCACATGCTCCCCATAGACTTGATATTGATGCGAAGGGTTATTTGCGAAAGCACCAAAACCAAGTGTTCAAGTGGGCCAAGTTCCATGGGAAGAATGCTCCGGACACCGTGCAGAAAGCACTCTCGGTAATGGATGATCTTCCCGCCGAGATGTACGCCGCGGATTTGGGGATTACTTGCGAAGCTTGTCATAACGGCTCGAAAGCGCATGCCGAACGAGAAACCACGTTGCCTCGGTTCTTTCCCTCTAGCGAACACGTGGTCGTGCAAGCTGGTTCGGCCAAAGAAGCATGGGGACGCAATGTCGCGAATGCGAATTGGACTTGCGCCCAGTGTCACACCGGCGGCCGAAGCATGTTTGCGTGTGGAGCTTCGACATGGAATTCGACGGAGTATTCTGATGCCCTTCGCGGGGCGTGCTACAACGATGACGTCGTGACCGACTCGAATGGGCATGCCAACCGTTCGCTAACTTGCATCCATTGTCATGACCCACATTCGGCAACCGGGAAGAAGTGGACGAAAACACCGGAGCAGGATGACGAAAGCTGTCTGAAATGCCACGAGCAACTTCGAGCTGCGGAGAATCGTGCCGCACACACACATCATCCGGCTGGTTCGTCAGGCGACCGATGCATGAATTGCCACATGCCTAAGATCAACGAAGGCATGCAAGACGTTGTTCGCACGCACATGATTTTCAGCCCGACGGATGGGCCAATGCTGGAATCCAATCATCCCAACGCCTGCAATCTTTGCCACTTGGATCAGAACATTGAATGGACCTTGGACAAACTCACCAATTGGTATGGCCTGACGGAGTTGGCGGGCGAGCGATCGGCTGCGGATAGCTTGAGTGCGTGGTCGCGAGCTGAATTGGCAAAGAACTATCGCGATACCAAAGAGCCCGTGGGGATAGGCTGGCTACACAGTTCAAACGAGGCAACGCGTTTGGTGGCGATTGAAGCGTTGGCGAAAGCGAATGCCAGATGGGCGTTGCCGGAGATGCTGAACGTT
Organism: uncultured Pirellulaceae bacterium; assembly: GCA_964418725.1. Lineage (GTDB taxonomy): Bacteria > Planctomycetota > Planctomycetia > Pirellulales > Pirellulaceae > CAYNJG01. Next base: position 8,416 of record CAYQMZ010000229.1, on the reverse strand, counting down.
CTAGACGATCCGTTCCTCTTAAACCGGCAGTTTGCCCAACAGCGATTGGAAGAGATGCTGGAGTCCGACTTGCGTACGTTCGGCTATCGACATTACCAGTACGCAGACGAGCGAAAAGGACCGATCGCAAAGATTCGTGCAGAGAATTGGTAGTCGAAGAATCCTGAGTCGTTGGAGGGCTGGCACCTAACAATGCGAATGACAAGGTGATGCGCTACGTCAGTTCAGCGAGTCTCTCCAAAATGTGCATCAACTTGATTTTCGTTTTGATGTAGCTCTTCTCCATTGCCTCAATACGATGGACAACTTCTTCTTCGTACGAGGCATGGTCACCGTCGTATTTGTCGGAGTTCTTTAGGATCGTCTTGTCAGAATGCAGTCCGAGTTTTGCTGAACACCGGTCGCAGAACACATAGCCATAGATGTTGGCTGTGTTGCTGGAGCGACTGCATTGACAACAGGCGGGCTTTGGCATGTGGGTTTACTCACTTTCGAAGCGATAGCCGACGTCTCGGATGGTTCGGATGAAGGCTGGTTTTCGCGGGTCGGCTTCGATCTTTCCCCGTAGCGTAGTAATGCATCGGTCGACACTTCTGGTCGTGACGATGACGTGACTGCCCCAAACTGCTGACAGGATATCATTTCGCGTGAGCGCGCGGCCTTCGCGTTTGACGAAGTATTCCAGTAGTCGGAACTCCTTGGTCGTTAGTTCTACTTCATTGCCTCCTCGAAAGAGCTTGTGGGCTCCCAAATCGAGTCGAAAGTCGCCGAATTCGTAGAGTTCCGTTCCCACCTTATTGCGCCGACGTACAAAGGCTTCTACACGTGCGACCAGTTCACGGATGCTGAAGGGCTTGGTCACGTAGTCGTCGGCCCCAAGCTCAAGGCCGCGGACGATGTCCTCCTCTTGGCCTTTCGCGGTAAGCATGATGACGTGACTATCGATATCTCGTTTTCGAAGTTGCCGGCACACTTCGTAGCCGTTCATTTCGGGCATCATGATATCGAGCAGCACAATGTCGGAAGCCATGGAGAGCATCGCCGTCAAACCGCTTTGTCCGTCGCCAGCCGTGCGAACGTCGTAGCCTCGTTTTGCGAAGTTGTCATGCAACCCGCGGCGAATTGCTTCGTCGTCTTCGATGATCAATACGCTGGTGTTAGCCACAGATATCCTCCTTCCTCGAATCGCTTGCGGGTAGTGTCACCGCGAAGCTGCTGCCTTTGCCTAATTCACTTCGCAATGCGACTCGCCCTGAATGCGCTGCGACGATGGACTGGACAATGCTCAGGCCAAGTCCGCATCCTTCACCAGCGCGAGATAGCCCACGGTCAACTTGAAAGAATCGCTGAAAGACACGTCGACGGGCGGATCGCGAGATGCCTATGCCGTTGTCATCGACGGTGAAGGCCACACCATCGGCAGTCATCTTTGCCGTAACGTCAATCTGACGTACCGGGTTTGAATACTTGTAGGCGTTGTCCAGCAGATTCAGCAGCACCGTGACCATTCCGTCTTGGTCTACGAGAACATTGGGCAAGTCGTCGGCTATGGAAACGCGTAGTTCGCACTCGTCGCCTTGGAAACGCTCCCCGGCTGCTTCTATCGCCGTTTGAACAATCGTCTCTGGGGCTGTGTGCCGTAGATCTAATGCGAGTTTTCCGCGTTCGATGCGAGAGAACGTGAGAAATGATTCAATGAGACGACTGAGTCGCTGGTTTTCCTTCGAAATCAAATGCAGATACTCACGCGTGGTTTGTTCGTCAAGCGTTTCTTCGTCCAGCAGCGTATCCACTAGAAGTCGCATTGAACTGAGTGGCGTCTTGAGTTCGTGCGAGACGGTGCCGACAAGATTGTTTTTGAAGTTGGCTAGACGAAGGTGCCTGCGGAATGCTCGAACGCTGAAGAATGCTAAGACGGACGTGGACAGGACAACGATGCAACCAGTCCAAAGGATTCGATTTCGCTCAGCACGAGAAGCCTCTAGTTGCGAGGCGTCACGCAGCGACAAGGCGAGTCGCCAATCCGGGAGGTGGGGACCGCACGAAGTGGATAAGAGTGTTGTGCTGTCTGCCTGTCGGTCGGGCGGTAGAACTTGTAACGTGGCTCCGATTGATTGAGTGGTGTCAGATGCGAAACCATGAACTAGGGATTCGACTAAACTCTGTTTCATTAACAATGTGCAGCCCCCGTTTGGGGTGGAAGCGTACCAGAGTTCACCATTTCCTGATCGGCGGATCACGCCAGTTGAGGGCAACGATGCAATCGTCGAACGGAATCTCGAAGCCATTGCCTCCGCTTCCAAAAACCGTTGATCTACCAGTTTGGGAAACCGATCGGCGAGCTGCCTTAAGACAAATAGTCGTTGCGGCGCGGCAATCGTTTCATCGGTATAGTCTCGTGTCCAGCGAATAAGGCGGTCACGCAATTCGTCCTTGTCCTCGGTCGCGTCCAATTGCTCGAGCGACATCAACTGCATATTGACGGCGATGGACTTCGCATGTGGATCATGAAGAGAATCAAAGAATCGTTCGTCCAGGAGGTGACCGATTAACTCTGCCGCACGTTCGCGTTCGTTGGCTTCCAGTAGGCAACGTAATTGGCCTTGGATAGCCACGACGCGCTCTCGCTCGTTGTCTGTTAGCGCGGCGATTTGTGCGTATAGGTCGTGTGCGTCCCGCGGACGGTCTGAGAAGTTTTCTAAGTCGCGAGCCTGATTCCAGAGTGGGCCGGATTCTTCGATGTTCGAATACGAGAGTGTGTTCGGGTAGGCTTGCGAGCCATTGGCTGCGTTGATGACGACAGAGTTGACGCGATGAGTGCGAACAATGGATTCGAAAGCGGCTTGAGGGGACGACTGATTGGCCGTCGATTCGCATTCTGACAGTAGATCAGTCCATGCTGAGTCGATCTTGTCCTTTACGTTTTGCAGATGCAGTCGATAGGCGTCCGACAAACGCTGCTGCGTCGCCAGTTGCTGGTTCTCCATCGCCACGCCGACAAACCACAGCACCGCGATAGTCGGTACCGCCACCAGCAGCAACAACAAGAAAACGGGCCAAAGCTCGCCGGCCTGGCCCGCACGTCGATAATTACTCAAGTTTGCCACGTTCTACTTCAACGAAATCGATTCGCGTAGTGAGTTCAGCGACTTGCTGAACTTCTTGTAGGTCCCCTTACGCATTTCGGCAGAAATCGCGACTTCAAGGTCTTCGTTCTGAGTGAAACAGACCTCGGTCGTGAATGGGACTTGGCGTACGTCGTGGTCGGCACGGAATGTGACGCCCTGTTGTCCGGCAATTTCAATCGCCTTTCTGGAGTCCTCTCGTACTGCGAAATTCTTGTGAGACCTCTTCCCACGCGAGATCTTGCGGTCGATCCAATCTTCGGCTGTACGTTCGTCCGATGGATCTCGTTCTTCGATCGAAACCACTGCGTAGCCCATCTGTGGCGAGACGAGAACATACTTTGCCTCGCGTTCATCGGATGGATCCGGTTCAAAATAGAACCAGCCAGCCGGCACTTGCACTGAACATTTAAGGTCTGCGTGTTGCAACCTTACAGGCTCCTTACTGGTCGAGATATTGATCAGGTAGGCCTCGACATCACCGGCGTCGAACTTCACGAGGTAACGTTCCGGGGTATCGGAAATCCAGAACGTCTGGTTGATGTTGGTGTCCAACCGGAAGCAATCGAATTCGCCCGCTGGAGAAGAGATCTTCTCCTTCTTCTTGACTTCAACTTCCATGTCGATCGGATTGCCGCCCGTGAAAGCAACGCGTATGGGCAGCGTCACTTTGTAACCGACCTTAATCGGTAACTGGCGGAATCCGTAGAACCATTGGTCATTGGAGTATGCTGGCTGTGTGAACTCGACGGTTTCTTTCTTGGGCTCATCGTTGACGTTCTTGGCGATGGAGATTTCAACTTTATTGCTGCTCCATTTGCCGTCCGCTTTTCCTAGCAAAGTGTGGTCCCATTTGGTAACCAGAGGACGGTTGGTTGCCTTGTCGACAGCCACCATGCTGACTCCCGAGTTTTGGCTGCCGCCCACGAAGCGGCGAATCGCCATCTTCCAAACGGGCTTGCCACTCATTTCTCCGGACTCGATACCAGCTCCGATGACGCCGATAGGTTGCCCACCAGGTAGTCGCATTTCAAGCGTTAGTCGCTCGCCACTTTTCCACGGTGCCGGCAACAATTCGAGGGCCGAAGGCAGGTGCTTTTGAGCCTTCGCCACGAATTCCTTTTGGTTGGGATAGCTGTCGACGACTGCTTGAAAGGCCTTCATCGCAGCCGACTTCTTGTTTTGCTTCAGCAGGCATTGGCCTAATCGATACTGAGCGTTTGCTGCGACGCGTTCTGTTTCGTTGGCCGACGTAACAACCTTTCGATAGATCTCGATCGCCGCGTCCAAGTTGCCGACGGTTTCTTCGTTGTAGATGCCTTTCTCAAGCATCTCGGCTGCCGTGTCGCCCAAAACGGTCGAACTGAGGCAGGCGAGGCAGATTGCTGCGGCAACTCGCATTCGTAGTGATTTCATTTTGTTCCTCTGTCTTGAGTGGGTAAGTGTATCCGCTTTTTCCACCCCGATGCCTTCATGGCATCAGCAATGGTAAACCGGTCTGACGGCCAGACGATCGAATACTAGAGGCAGCTTGTTACCGCTTTGTTACGGGCGTGTCCGAACTAGATCCTTTGTGGAAATTGTTTTGCTGTGGATGCAGTGAATTGGTTGTGTCACACAGGCTTACTTTGTGCCGGCTGCGAGGAGAGTTGACTCATCTGCTGGGGAGCAGCTTTCTGAGAGTCGTGCCACGGCGAAGGCTGGAGTCGCTAGTCGAGCTGAGCGCCCGTTGGCGTTTTTTCGATGCTTCGCTAAGAAGCGCCTAAGAGTTCTGTTTTTCGTCGTGCAGAACCTGATCAATCACGATCGCGGTGCACAAGATGGACACGTAGTCTTCGTCATCGACGATTTCGATGCCGTACGTATCGTTCCAACTCCAAAACGCCTTTTCGACCACAGCAACGACGCGACCACCGCGGGTAAACGTGTAGTCGTGCTTCCAAAAGCTGCCCTGGATGGAATAGTCGTTCGGTCCCGGGACATCCAACGTGAACGTCTTGCTGAACCAGCTAAATTCCTTGACGACCTCTGCAAATACCTGGCCGTTGCGAATGATCTCGTACCTTGGCATCCAGGTCATGAGCTTCTGGCTGATGAACGCCAATTCGTTTTGCTGCAGATCTTGAAAGGACAGCTTATTTCCCCATGAGAAAGCCTGTCCGTCGACAAAAAACACAGGTCGCTTGTGTTCGTCGTAGATGTGGAAATCGTCGCCCCAAGACCAAAACTTCTCTTTAATCACGAATCGCATATTGCCCCTATTTTGCTGCTATTTGCTGACACTTGTGTATTCGTGAACGGTTTAGCGGTCTTGCTGTTTTGCGGTCGATGTCAGCTCCGATTTCGAGAACCCGAAACTCTGAAATCAGGCGCAAGGATAAATTTCTTTTTTGCAGGCACTCCCCAAAGTCGCCTTGCCGGAAAAACTACAAATGTAGCTATTGGTGGCTACATTTGTAGCCGCGAGGAATCCTTTGGAGAAGTAAGCTGATGTCGCATCGAAATCAAAGAAAAGACCGAAGAAGTGGCCAGGCTGGTCGTCGAACGTTTACCCATGAAAACCTAGAAAGCCGTGATCTGCTGACTGGAGACGTGGGGGGCGTGCTCGGTTTGCAAGCTGATATAAACGACAACGGAATCGTCGATTTCGCTGACTTTCTTATTCTCTCTACCACTTACGAACAGGAGTCACTGCCGGAAGTGAACGGGGATATCGACATCGACGGTGATGTTGACTTCCACGACTTCACCGCGCTGGCCCATAACTTCGGTCGCAGTTCTGACATTCCCACCGCACGTATTCAAGTGGTGCACAACTCTCCGTATGCTGCGGCCGCCGAGGTCGATGTGTACTTGGATGGCGGTTTGCTCGGACCACTTAATGACTTTCAGTTCCGCAGTGCAACGCCGTACATCGACGTGCCTGCTGGTGTCGAGATGACGATCGACATCGCTGGCCCTGATTCAAGCGACAGTTCCGAAGCGATCTTTACCAAGGTAGTGACGCTTGCAGCCGGCGAGACATACGTAGCGATCGCTGATGGGGATCCCACCGTTGCCGAAGGTGAAACTGCATTCGATTTGTTTGTGAGTGATCAGGGCCGCGAGGCTGCGGGCACCGAAGGCAACGTTGAGTTTCTCGTATTCCACGGTTCGCCTGACGCACCACCGGTTGATGTGATTGCGCGGGATGTTGCTACTGTCGTTGATGACTTGGCTTACCCGACATTTACGTCGGACTATGTGTCTGTCCCGCCTGCCAGCTACACGCTTGACGTCACGCCCGCGATGGACAACGAAACGGTGGTTGCTTCCTTCGAAGCTGATCTAAGCGGAGCTGGCGACGCTGCAATTGTAGTGGCCGCATCCGGATTCTTGGCACCTGCGGGCGACAGTGATCCGGGCTTTGGACTGCTGGCAATTTTCCCCGACGGCGAGACTGCATTACTGCCGGTCGCAGAGGAGACGACGCCCGAAGCACGTCTGCAAGTTGTCCACAACTCGCCGTACGCGGCTGCTGCCACCGTAGATCTTTACGTGAACGATTCACTTTTTCTCGATGACGTGAGCTTCCGTGATGCGACTCCATACCTGACCGTGCCGGCCGAGACCGAACTGAAGGTCGACGTGACGGCACCTACGGCGATGGACAATTCGTCTCCAGTGTTCAGCACAACGCTGACACTTGAGGACGGAAAGAATTACGTTGCGATCGCCAACGGTGATCCGACGGTTGCGGATGGTCCGACGGCCTTTGGGATCTTTGCGACCGATATAGGCCTGGAGTCTGCGGCGACGGAAGGCAACGTCGAGTTCCTCGTGTTCCATGGTTCGCCAGATGCTCCAACGGTTGACATCCTGGCCCGTGGGGCAGGGACGCTGGTGGATAACATTTCGTATCCGTCCTTCGATGCTCAGTACATATCGGTCCCGCCGGCAGCGTATACGATCGACATCACTCCCGGTGAAGACAACGATACTGTGGTCGCGTCGTTTGCGGCGGAACTTTCGGAAGCTACCGACGCAGCACTGGTTGTTGCAGCATCGGGATTCCTGGCTCCGCCAACCGAGTCGGATCCGGCCTTTGGTTTGCTGGCCGTATTTGCCAACGGCGACACGGCACTACTGCCCGCCGCGGTGGACGCTGCCATGGCAGGCTAGGGCATCCATTTGAGGCGAATCTGTGGGCCTCGGGCTTGTTCGACCCGAGGCTGCCACTTGGACGCGAGGTGCGTTGGTCGACTAGAATGTGGATCAACGCTCACTCGTCTCGCGTACTCAATGTTGGCTGATTGTGACAAATTCGAATCTTGATACCGTGGTCGCTCGTCGCCAGTTCTTCCGAGACTGCGGGGTTGGTGTCGGCAAAATCGCTCTCGCGTCGCTGCTGGGGAACGCCACTTTGGCGAATACCAACCAGACGGAAAGCAATGCGGCCGCCCACGGTTTTCACTTCACGGGAAAAGCCAAACGCGTCATCTATCTCTTCATGGCCGGAGCTCCTAGCCAACTCGAACTGTTTGACTACAAACCGAAGTTAAAGGAGCTGGAAGGCAAACCGATTCCTCCGTCGGTAATCAAGGGACAGCGCTACGCGTTCATTCAGCCGGACGCAGCCGTATTGGGGCCTCGATTTAGCTTTCGGCAACACGGGCAGAGTGGTTGTGAGTTGTCAGAGATGCTCCCCCATCTTTCGCAAGTCGTGGACGACATCGCGGTTGTCCGTTCTGTGCACACTGACAAGTTCAATCATGCGCCCGCTCAGCTGTTTATGAACACAGGCTCAGGGATTCCGGGTAGACCTGCGATGGGTTCCTGGTTGAGTTATGGGCTAGGAAACGAAGCCAACGATTTGCCATCGTTCGTGGTGCTGAAGAGTGGAGGTGGTCTAAGTGGCGGGGCGTCCATGTGGAGTTCTGGATTCCTGCCGTCGGAGCATCAAGGTGTACCGTTTCGAAGTGCCGGTGATCCCATTCTTCACGTTTCCAATCCGCCTGGTATCGACTCGAAGGCTCAACGCGACACGATTGACGCGATTCGTGATTTGAATCAGTGGCAATTCGAAGAGGTCGGGGATCCGGAAATCAAAGCACGGATTGCTGCCTACGAGATGGCGTTTCGCATGCAGTCGCGAGCCCCCGAACTGATGGACTTCTCGCAGGAAACAGCCGAAACGCTGACTGCTTACGGCGCCGAGCCTGGGAAAGCCTCATTCGCGAACAACTGCCTCACTGCTCGGCGATTGGCGGAACGCGGTGTGCGATTCATTCAGGTGTATCACTCTGGTTGGG
>CAYQMZ010000228.1:4446-10001 GCA_964418725.1 uncultured Pirellulaceae bacterium | reverse complement strand
TCGATCGAGAACTTGCAACAGACCCGGCCGAAGCGAAGGCATGGGACAACTTCACGTTAAATGCAGGGATGTACGTAGATGAAATTCGCTGGACTGGCTCCTACGTCGAATCTTTTCCTCTTGATGCGATCTCGGCCGAGACTGACTTTCACGTCCAGTTCTATGCCGATGAATTGGGTAAGCCTGGACAGCTGCTTCACGAGTTCCAGTTGAACGGTGGACAGGCCGGAGTCGACGACGCACATGTTCTTACTTCGGTCGTTGATGAGCAATTGAGTCCAGGAGGAGGCGTCTTGTATGAATACTCGGCGAAGTTGCCGTTCGCGTACCTGTTTCCGGGACACTATTGGATTTCCATCACGGCTCTCCAGACGTTTCCGAATCCTAGTCCGGTCATTGACCCCACGTGGCAATGGCAGATTGCAGGGGACGGTGACGGCTTCTATTCGTATGACGACGTGTTCGACGATCGAATCGATGGAGTGCCGTTTCCTGCGGTGAAGGCGAGTGGAAAGGATTTGGCGTTCACGCTTCACGCGGCGCGGTTGGCCGAATTCAATGGTACGCTGCAGCCGGGCCAATCGGTCACGTTCATGGGAACATATTGGGTTACGCAGGCGGATCTGGATGCTGGCGTGATCGATAGCCGAGCCATCGTAACAGCGGATGTTGTCTCTATGGATTCTGCAACGATTAGTGTCTCAGCTGCGGATGAGTTTGCTTGGTCGACGCGTTCCGCGACGCTTGCCATTTCCACTTCTGCAATCGCGTCTGACTCTGCTGCGGCAGAGCCTACCGACATCGCTGAATTTGCTGTTGGTGCGTCGGTCGTTTGGAGCTTCGCAGTTACCAACACAGGTAACGTCGGCCTTTCTGATGTTCGAGTACAAGACAACTCGGACGATACTCCACGATTAGTCGGCGACACGGACGCACACGGCGACGGAGTGTTGTCGCCGGGCGAGACCTGGCAATTCTTGTCTGCTCCCCAGACAGCGGTCGAGGGGCAGCAGCAGAATAACGGGGTCGCCACGGCACTTGGCGAAAACGGCGTGGTGACTAGAGATGCTGAATTGGGATACTACGTCGGAGTCTGCGCACCTTGGGGTGGTGATCTAAGCCGAGATGGCGTGGTCGACTTTCGCGATTTTCTCCTGTTTCGCGACGTTTTCGGCGGTACACAGCCTGTGGCGATCGCTGATCTAGACTGCGACGGCCGCGTCGATTTCGCTGACTTCTTGGTTCTATCCGATCAGTACGGAAGCTCGGTCGACGAAGTGTTTGCGACCGCCGGGGACGAGCCCTCTGGCTGAGTGATGCGAAGCTCGACCCAGACATTACGCTTCGCCACATCATCGGTTAGCCTATTGGGGTTTCAACCGTGGGCGACCAGCAGCTATGGCGATCATTACGATCAACGACGTCAGTATTCGTTTCCGAGGTCCAGCGCTTTTGGACGATGTGTCCTGCCAAATTGAGGCGGGACAGCGGATAGGGCTGCTGGGGCGAAATGGTGCCGGTAAAACCACGCTGATGAAAATGATCTGCGGCAACGTGCAGCCGGACAACGGCAAGATCGTATTTGCACCTGGTATTACGACTTCACTGTTACCTCAGGATGTGCCTCAGGATGTCCAGGGAAAGATTCATCAAATTGTTGCGTCGGGGGTGACCGAGGACGCCACAACCGCGGAGAGCAATCGGGGAAGACTCAGTGTCGAACAGATCATCTCGCGAATGCAGTTGGATCCAGAAGCCGAGTTCTCCAGCTTGTCATCCGGAATGAAACGACGAGTCTTGCTTGCTAAGGCGTTGGTCAATGACCCCGACGTGTTAATGCTCGATGAGCCGACGAACCATCTTGACCTGGAGGCAATTCACTGGCTTGAGCAATTTCTGTTGAAGTGGCGGGCAACGCTATTGTTCGTGACGCACGATCGTATGTTCTTGCGGAAGTTGGCGACTCGAATCTTAGAGATCGACCGAGGACGCATCTTTGACTGGTCCTGTGATTACGACACGTTCTTGCAACGCAAAGAAGAACAGCTCAACGCCGAAGAAAAGCAAAACGCACTGTTCGATAAGAAGCTGGCGCAGGAAGAAGTTTGGATTCGCCAAGGGATCAAAGCCCGCAGGACACGAAACGAAGGTCGCGTTCGTGCGCTCAAAAAGCTCCGCGAAACGCATGCTGATCGCCGTAAGGAAGTTGGCAAGGTCAATCTTCGCATTCAGGAGGGACAGCGAAGTGGCAACTTGGTGGCTGACGTCGAGGATATTTCTTTCGCGTACGAAGAACGCCCAATCGTTGAGAACTTCTCGACTGCAATTTTCCGCGGCGACAAAGTGGGAATCATTGGCCCCAATGGCGTCGGCAAGACAACGCTGCTCAAGATCATCCTAGGTCAACTAAAACCTCAATCTGGTCGGGTGAGAACCGGAACCAACCTGGAGATCGCATACTTCGATCAACTGCGAGAGCAATTGGACGAAGAGAAGACAGTTCAACAAAACGTGGGCGACGGTTACGACACCGTGAAAATCGGTGATCGGCAGCAACACGTTATCGGCTACCTGCAGAACTTCTTGTTCACTCCTGAGCGGTGTCGTACGGAGGTGAAGTTCCTAAGTGGAGGAGAACGCAACCGCATCTTGCTGGCCAAACTATTCGCGAAGGTTGCGAACACAATCGTTTTGGACGAACCGACCAACGATCTGGATGCTGAAACGCTTGAACTACTGGAAGCTCGCCTGGTCGAATTCAACGGCACTGTGCTGATGGTCAGTCACGACCGTGAGTTCTTGAACAACGTGGTCACCAGTACGATCGTCTTCGAGCCGGATGGTGTGCGCGAATACGTTGGTGGCTACGACGATTGGCTGCGGCAGCGCCCGGATCTTGATCCTGCGAATAAACAAAAGGCGGCCAAGAAAAGCAAGAAAGCGGCCAAGGGCTCGACTTCAAAACCTAGCGAAAACAATAGCGAGCAGAGCACGCAAGCAAAAAAGAAGCTCAGCTACAAAGACCAACGAGAACTAGATGCACTGCCTGCCAAGATTGAAGACTTGGAAACTCAGGTGGCAGCGCTGCATTCCGTCATGGCAGAGCCCGACTACTATCAAAAGCCGAAGGACGAATTGGCTGCTGGACAGGCCAAGTTGCAGCAACTTCAAGAAGATTTGGAAGCGGCTTACCAGCGTTGGCAAGAACTAGAGTGACGGTTGCTGCCACAAGCGAGATCGGGATCCGGTGTCTGGTCGCGACAGCAGAATCCCGATCCGGCCAGCATTCTAGCCGTCCTCTTCCTCGGGCGTCCGAGCTCCGAGTTCGCGGTCCAAGTCGAGCAATGAAGCCGGATCGTCTTTGAGAAGTCGGAACTTGTGAAGCACGTCACGGGCGTTCTTTTCTTCTTCGACTTGCTCCTTCACAAACCACTCCAGTTCAACCAGTGCTGCAAAGGCTTTTTCTTGGAAAGCCAGCTCAAACAGCGAGTCAATTTGCGCAGTAACGGTTTGTTCTTGTTTCAGCACGTTTTCAAACACGTCAAGAATCGACTCGAAGTCGTTGGTAGGTTTTTCGATCGCCGTCAAATGCACGTGGCAACCCCGGACAACCAGGAAATCATAGAGCCGCATGGCGTGCGAGTATTCTTCCTGACTTTGGATTTTCAGCCACTGGGCTGAACCCTCAAACTGCTTGTAAGAACAGTAAGCCGACATGGCCAAGTAGCTGTACGATGAAAACAGTTCGTTGTTGATTTGTTCGTTGATCTTCTGTTGGACCGGATTACTCAGCATTGGATACTTTCTATGGATACAAGTGTGGCTCGTCCTTCGCAAATCGACTGACCGGCAACCAACCAGTTCTCGCGGAAGCATCCATTGGCGAAGGAGCGGATGCTTGCTGATTCTTTTAGGCGACAGCATCAAATCCGCCTACGTCATTTTATCTCAGAAGCCAATCTGTCGAGGCCCCAAGCAGCATTTCAGTGGATCGCAATGCGGAACCCAAAGAAGTTCGCTCCTCCGACGATGATGGATCGCGCGCAACCGAGAGTGAGTCTCAATAACATCATGAGCAAACACGAGTGATTCGGCAGGATTTCGACGCGTTCTCTGCGGATGTACCCTGGATGAGTGCGCATCAAAAAACGAGTGACCCAAGGTCACTCGTTGAGGTGCTTCGGACAGCAATCTAGCTATGCCATGCCGTCACGACAGAATGCAGCGATCTGCAATCGTTATTCTGGTTAGGCCGCCGTTTTGCGTAACAGGCTTAGGGCGAACAAGAGAATCATCGAACCAATCGTTCCGCCGACGATTTCGTTGACGTACTTCACATCGACCAGATGCAGGCTGCCGAAGAGAAACGAGAAGATCGCGGCGCCGACGATGCCGACGACGATGTTGGGAAGCAAGCCGAGACTGCCTCCTTTCATCAAGGTTCCAGCCAAGTAACCGCAAACGGCTCCGATTACGATCGTGACAAGCAACGCAGTAATATCAACAGCGGCAAATAGAGTCATGTCCATATCTTCATCCTTTTTATGAAGGGGGCGTCGCCTTGCGTGAGGCGACAGAAAGTGAGTAACCCACCCCGGTGGTTAGGTTGACTCGAGACGAGCGGTTGTGCCGCTCGACATCGTCGAGCTAGAGTCCCGACGTTGTATCAGATGCAATCTCTGTCGACGAAATTCGTATCAGAGCTAGAAGCAAAGTGTTATCGCGGTTCAGCAGCGTGCCGTATCGAGACGGCGATTGAATTGTGATCAAGGTTGTTCCCACAACAAATTGATGCCCAACCAATGCTATCCCTATCCGCGATGCCGTATAGGGAAACTCTCACTGAATCCGCCCGACTCAAGCAAAAATCAACCAAACGCTAGGCAAATGGCGCATCAAGACATTGGTGGACATTTCTCAAAACCGCTTAAAACGGCCACCGGTTGGCCATTAACGTAACGAATTCGGACGATGTTTTACTCGCGACACATAACTTACTGACGCGGATGGCGTGCAATAAGGCATACAGACTACGTCACGAAATTCATTTTGACTTGTTGCGTTTGGGCTTGCCGAGCTCCATCGTCTTGGACAGCAGGTCACCGGTCTCTTCGGTGTGGCGATCCCATAGTTGGCTGAGGTGCTTCACAATATCCGGTCGCGATTCAGCTAAGTTGAACGTTTCGCTACGATCGACGCTCAGATCGTAAAGCTCCCATGGGGCTCCTTTCGCGGCGACCAATTTCCAATCGCCTTGCCGCAAGGCACGATTGCCTTCGTGGAGCCACCACAGGTAGTCACGTTCAACTTGAACATCGGATTGAAAGGCCGGGAGCAAACTCTTCCCAGGAGCTGACGGAATCGCTTCGCCATCTAGTTCTGTTGGTTTCTTAATTCCAGTTAGATCCAAGATAGTCGGGACAATGTCGATGACATGCGAAGGCGTCGACCGCGTTTCGCCGCGTGCATTGAATCCGTTGGGCCAGTGCACAACCAGCGGTGTTGCGATGCCTCCTTCGTGAACCCATGTCTTGTGCCGACGAAACGGAGTGTTG
>CAYQMZ010000228.1:0-4436 GCA_964418725.1 uncultured Pirellulaceae bacterium | reverse complement strand
ACCCAGGCAGAGATACGAAGCGGCGCTGCCGGCTGGAGCCTCAGGATCGTGCCCGCCGTCGCGGACCATAATTTCGGCACTCGCACCGTTGTCTGATGCGAAGAAGATGATTGTGTTTTCCAGCTGGTCCATCGCCTTAAGCTGATCGACGATGCGTCCGATTTCTTGGTCCATGCGATCCACCATCGCGGCATGAATCGCCATCTTCGTCGCTTGGAACTCTCGTTGCTGCTCGGTGAGATCGCTCCATGGGATGGGGCGATTGATTTCACCAGGGCCAAGTTTCTTGAGTGCGTTGGGGAAGGCGTAGGGAGGCCCCACTTCGACTTCAAGTTTGGAAAGTCTGGCATTCAGATCTAGTTGTGATTGGCGTGCGTGCCGTTGTCGACGAAGCTCATCCCAGCCACTGTCGTACTTGCCGAGATACTTGGCAATGTCCTCTGGCTTCGCATGGAGAGGAAAGTGCGGACAGATAAAAGCGACGTAATGAAAGAACGGTTTGTCTCGGTGTTTTTGATGATGTTCTTGAAGGCACTCGATTGCGTGATCGGCAACTCCGGTTGTCGCATAGTAGTCACCTTCGTCACCCAGATCTTTGATTGGCTGGTCGTCGATTCGGTTGTGTTTTGCGGTGAAGAAGTTGCCTTGGTTCCGCATGTCTAGCGATCGATCGAAGCCGCTCGCCAACACTGGGCCATCGATATGCCACTTTCCGCTGTGATAATTTCGATAGCCGTGCGGCTTTAGAAAGTCTGGCAACAACTTCGCCCACGATTGTCGCTTTCCGCGACCGCCACCTCCGTAGTTTTCCAGCTTGTCGCGGTGAACTTGCTGAGCGTAGTAGCCACTCATTAGTGCAGCACGCGTCGGCCAACAGCGAGCCGTGTTGTAGAACTGAGTGAATCGCAGCCCGTTAGCCGCCAACGCATCAAGCCGAGGCGTTTCGATTTCGCCGCCGTAGCAGCCGAGGTCCGAGAATCCCATATCGTCCGCGAGGATGAAGACGACGTTTGGGCGGTCGCTTGCGTTGGCAGACGCGACCGTGGCGAAAAGTGCAAGAGCTGAGAGTAGGCAGGCAAGGAATCGAGACATAGATTTGCAAGCTTTGTGGAGGGCGTATCGAGGCAGGTATTGTAGCGTCACTTGCGTTGTGCAAGGCAACCTCAGCAATCTGGGATTGCGAACGCATTGAACGAGACGCTGCCGATTCGTGGTATGATGGTGCCATGTTTCGGACCAAGATTCTCACGCTCTTCATACTGTGCTCGCCGCTGCTGGCGGACGAGTCGTTGGAACGTCAATTCTTTGAGAATCGCATTCGCCCAGTGCTCGTCGAGCACTGCTATGAATGCCACTCGGTCGAAAGCGATAGCGCGTCGGGAGGACTTCTCCTCGACAGCCGTGAGGGTTGGTCAAAGGGGGGCGATTCCGGTCCGGCAATCGTCATCGGCAATTCAGAGGCGAGCAAACTGGTCGAGGCAATCGGCTACGCGAACCGTGACCTTCAAATGCCACCGGACAATCGCTTATCCGATGAGATCGTAAGCGATTTTCGCAAGTGGATTCGAGACGGGGCCTTTGATCCTCGAAAAGCAGAGAAACTGCACGAGGTCGAAGAATTCGATCTTGAACAACGTGCAAGCGAGCATTGGGCCTGGCAGCCACGCAAGCAGCCAACCATCCAGTCAGCAACGAACCAATCGGTGATTGATTGTCTGGTCGATCGCCAACTGATACTGAATGGTTTGAGACGGGCTCCGGCCGCCACTGCCGAGACTCTGATTCGACGACTAACGTTTGACTTGATCGGGTTGCCACCAACTCCGCGGCAGATTCAGGCGTTTCAGAGAGACGTCGAGCAAAATCGAGGTGAGGCCATTGATTCGCTCATCGAGCGTCTTCTGAGTAGCCCGCGATTCGGCGAAAAATGGGCGAGCCACTGGTTCGACGTGGTGGACTATTCAGAAACGAAAGGTCACGTAACCGATCAGGAGCGGCCATACGCGTGGAAGTATCGTGATTATGTCATCGACGCATTGAATAACGACGTTCCGTACGATCAATTTGTGACTGAGCACATCGCGGGCGATCTGTTACCCACCGGTCAACAACGCACAGGCCACGACGGTGTCTCCAACGTCTCGCCGACAGCGACCGGAACGCTGTTTATGCACGAGATGCATTTCATGGCCGTCGATCCGGTGCAGCAGCGATGGGATGAAATTGATGCGCAGTTGGACCTGGTCGGTAAGGCTTTCTTAGGGCTAACGGTTGAATGTGCGAGATGTCACGACCACAAGTTTGATGCGATCAGTCAAGCGGATTACTACGCGCTGGCTGGGTTCTTCTACAGTACGGAACAGGGAAAGCGTCGCATTGCACCGCGTGCTGAAGGCGATCCATCTTCGGCTCTGGCCAAGGCTGAAGCGGAATACGAAGAATACCTTGCCAAGAAGAGGGCAGGGCGTGTCGCGGCGTTAAATCCGAAAAATGCAAGCGGAGCTTACTTTCCGATCAGTGAGGAGCTTGGAATTCAAACAAGCGGCGATACGGCCCAATTGCTTAAGCGAATGCGTGCTCTCGAGCAGTTGGATCCAACTTGGTCGCACTGGGTTCGTGCTGCTGAAGACGCCAACGTTCAAGACGTACCGCTTCTGATTCGCGGCGAAGTGTCGAATCCGGGCATGGAAGTGGGGAGGCGATTTCTAACGGCAATTAGGAAAGATCCACCAGCAAACCTAAATGGCAGCGGCAGATTATGGTTGGCTCGACAGATTGCCGACGCAAACAACCCGCTCACCGCTCGCGTGTATGTGAATCGCGTCTGGCACCACCTGTTTGGTCGCGGTATCGTCGCAACGCCAAATGACTTTGGCAAGCTTGGTGACACTCCGTCGCATCCGCAGTTGTTGGATTACCTCGCACAGCGATTGATTGACAGCGGCTGGTCGACCAAACGCGTAATCCGCGAGATAGTGGAGAGCGAGACTTATCAGCAGCGAAGTCAAGTCGACGCAGCGAAGTCCAAGCGAATAGCTGATCTAGACCCAGGAAACCGATGGCTCTCCCGCCAGAATCGTCGACGACTGAATGCAGAACAGATGCGGGATGCAATGCTGTTCGTTGCCGGTTCGCTGGATCTAACGATGTACGGACCAGGGATCGATCCGTTTGTGCCTCCCTTTGCGACGGCCAATAAGACTGGGCACATTCCTAAGGCCGGTCCTCTGGATGGTGCAAACCGCCGGAGCGTATATATCAAAGTACGACGCAACTTTATCGATCCGTTCTTGAGAACGTTCGATTTTCCGGAACGAGGCAAACCGGTTGGAAAACGTGGCATCACGATCGCGCCCAATCAAGCCTTGGCGATGCTAAACAATCCGCTTGTCCATGAATTGGCCAGTGATTGGGGCCAACGAATCGTAGAGCAAACGCGCGAAGAAGCGGGTGCTGACACGTTAAGCGTGTGCTGTGACTTGTGGACGCAAGGATTAGGTCGTGAGCCACTTCGAGCTGAGCTGAAAGTGCTTGGGGAAATCGTGGCTGAGCTGGACGGACATGAGTCGTTGTGGCAAGAGATTGCACATGTGGTCTTCAACCAACCAGATTTTTTGTGGATCGACTGATTGCCGAGGTGTGAAGAACATGGAAACAAACGCCCACAGTCGCCGTGACTTCTTGCGCCAAAACTTGGGAGGCTTTGGATCCGTGGCGTTGGCTGGGATCGTGCAGGCCCAATCGATCGGTGCAGAAACATTGGTGAACACGCCCCATGTAGCTCCACGCGCAAAGTCCGTCATCTACTTGTACATGGAGGGTGGTCCCAGCCAGGTTGATATGTTTGACCATAAACCCGCGCTGGAGAAGTGGTCGGGGAAGCCGCTGCCGTTCGAGAAGCCATCGACAGTCTTCAATAGCTCGAACTTGGTGATGCCGTCGCCGTTTTCTTTCGCTCGCTATGGTGAGAGCGAGAGTTGGGTAAGTAGCCTACTGCCCAATCTTGCAACGTGCGTAGACGATTTGACGTTCGTGCACTCGATGCACCACGAAACGTCCAACCATTCGGCGGCCTGCTACTTTAGCCACTCAGGTTCGCCAAACGCTGGCCGACCAAGCATGGGATCTTGGATCAGTTACGGGTTGGGTTCCGAGAATGACGATTTGCCCGGGTTCATTGTGCTCGACTGTGGTCAAGGACCTAGTGGCGGAGCACCGACATGGAGTGCCGGTTTCCTGCCGGCGAATCATGGCGGCGTCAAGTTTTTGCGTGGTGATACGCCTGTTGCCGACCTTGCTCCGCCGGAAGGTGCTCGGCAGACATCGCAGTTGAGGTTTGACGCGATCACAAAGCTGCAGCGAAGTCGACGGAGTGCAAGCCCAGACCCGCAGTTGGACGCCTTGATTCAGAGTTACGAGAAAGCCGCGCGGATGCA
>CAYQMZ010000227.1:9183-10147 GCA_964418725.1 uncultured Pirellulaceae bacterium | reverse complement strand
TAAGATGGTCACGCGTCGTATCGAAGCAGCACAGAAGAAGGTCGAAGAACGCAACTTCGAGATTCGCAAAAATCTGCTCGAATATGATGAGGTAATGGATGAGCAGCGAAAGCGAGTCTACAAATATCGCCAAGCAATCCTTGATGGCCAACCATGCAAAGACCTGATCCTGGAGATGATCGACTCGCAGGTTGAAACCAACCTCGAAACGATCCTGGACAAGGATTTTGGCCCGGCTTCGTTTGCCGCTTGGGCTGGCAACGAACTGTGGTGCGATTTCGACGCTCGCGATCTACGCGGCATGGATTTCAACGCAGCTGTTGAATTCGTCAAAGACGAAGCAGAACGCCAGGCTGAGTCGCATATCCTCGACGCCATCGAAGAAAACCTGCCCAACGAGGAAGAGTCGGAAGACTGGAACTGGGGAGCTCTGGCGGCATTCGCCAACACGCGATATGGCACGAACTTCCGCGATCGCGACCTGAAGAAATTCGGGCGTGATATGGTTGATGAAACGCTGGTCGAAAAAGCACGTGAAGCGATTCAGAAAGTAGACCTCCTGGAAGGCAGCCGATTCCTAGAATCTGATTTCCGAGTCAAAACAGCCTGTGGCTGGGTCAAGAACAAGTTTGGTTTTGACATTGATCCGTCCACGATGCTGGACGCCAGCCTGAGTGACTTTGTGGCCACCGTTCGAGAACAGGCCGTCAAGCAGTACGAGCAGAAGGAATCAGAGTTCCCAGTACTAGCAGGAATCACTCGTTTCGGCACAGGCGGGCAGCGAGTTGACCGCGATGAACTGGTCGACTGGGCTCAGTCTCGGTTTGAAACATCACTGTCGCTTGAAGAACTCAAAAACAAGCAGCGAGAAGAGATCCTCGACCTGCTGGTTGAACACAGCCGTCGTCACCGCCAGCAAGCCGAAAGCCAGGAACAACAGGTCTTGGAAAAGGTTGAGTCACTC